>JAYUHJ010000241.1:0-4408 GCA_043767065.1 Hyphomicrobiales bacterium
GGCAAAGTCGGCATCGTCTCGCGCTCGGGCACGCTCACCTATGAGGCTGTGTTCCAAACCACGCGCGAGGGGCTCGGCCAGACCACTGCGGTCGGCATCGGCGGCGATCCGGTCAAGGGCATCGAGTTCGTCGAGGTGCTCGAGCTGTTCCTCGCCGACAAGGCGACTGAGGCGATCGTCATGATCGGCGAAATCGGCGGCTCGGCCGAGGAAGATGCCGCGCAATTCATCAAGGACGAGGCCAAGCGAGGCCGCAAGAAGCCCATGGTCGGCTTCATCGCGGGCCGGACCGCGCCGCCGGGCCGGCGCATGGGTCATGCCGGTGCCATCATTTCAGGCGGTAAAGGGGATGCGGCGTCCAAGATCGCGGCCATGGAAGCGGCGGGCATTCGCGTGTCGCCCTCGCCGGCACGGCTCGGCAAGACGCTCGTCGAGGTCCTGAAAAGCCGATAATCAAGGGCTTTCCTCGGGTTCACCGGAGCGTGACGGGGAGCCGTTAGGCTCGCGGCGCGGCGGCAAAGAAATTGCAACGCCCTATATTAGGGATGCGGGACCGGACGGGTCATGGCGCGCGAAGACAAAAACGAAGCGTTCCTGAAGACCTCGTTCCTCTATGGCGGCAACGCCGCTTATATCGAGGACCTCTACGCGCGCTTCGAGCAGAACCCGGCTTCGGTCGATGCCGGCTGGCGCGAATTCTTCGCCGCCCTCAAGGACGAACGCGCGGACGTGATCAAGAGCGCGCGCGGCGCCTCGTGGAAGCGGCCGGGCTGGCCGATTCTCGCCAACGGTGAGCTGGTCGCGGCGCTCGACGGCAACTGGATCGAAGTCGAAAAGACGGTCGGCGAAAAGGTGCGCGCAAAGGCGCAGGATAAGGGCGTCGAGCTATCGCAGGAACACGTGCAGCAGGCGACCCGCGACTCGGTGCGCGCCTTGATGCTGATCCGGGCGTTCCGCATCCGCGGCCATCTGGCCGCCGATCTCGATCCGCTGAAGCTCGAGTCGCCGCAGCCGCACGAGGAGCTCGATCCAATTTCCTACGGCTTCACGGAAGCCGATCTGGACCGCAAGATTTTCCTCGATCACGTGCTCGGGCTCGAATTCGGGACGCTGCGCGAAATAATCGCGATCCTGAAGCGCACTTATTGTCAGACGCTCGGCGTCGAGTTCATGCACATTTCCGACCCGGCGCAAAAGGCCTGGCTGCAGGAGCGCATCGAGGGTCCGGACAAGGAAATTTCCTTCACGCGCGAGGGCAAGCGCGCGATCCTGAACAAGCTGATCGAAGCCGAGGGCTTCGAGAAATTCTGCGATCTGCGCTTCACCGGCACCAAGCGCTTCGGTCTCGACGGAGCCGAGGCGACGATTCCGGCGCTCGAGCAGATCATCAAGCGCGGCGGCGCGCTGGGCGTCAAAGAGATCATTCTCGGCATGGCGCACCGCGGGCGCCTGAACGTGCTGGCGCAAGTGTTGGCCAAGCCGCATCGCGCTATCTTCCACGAGTTCAAGGGCGGCTCGGTCACGCCCGACGAAGTCGAGGGCTCGGGCGACGTGAAGTATCACCTGGGCGCCTCCTCGGATCGCGAGTTCGACGGCAATCGCGTGCATTTGTCGCTCACCGCCAATCCGTCGCATCTTGAGGCCGTGGTGCCGGTCGTGCTTGGCAAGGTGCGGGCCAAGCAGGATCAATATGGCGCGACACGCGACGACCGTACTTCGGTGATGCCGCTCCTGATCCACGGTGACGCGGCGTTCGCCGGGCAGGGCGTGATCGCGGAGAGCTTCGGGCTCTCGGGCCTGCGCGGGCACCGCACCGGCGGCTCGGTGCATTTCATCGTCAATAACCAGATCGGCTTCACCACCGATCCGCGCTATGCACGCTCGTCGCCGTACCCCTCGGACGTCGCCAAGATGATCGAGGCGCCGATCTTCCATGCCAACGGCGACGACCCGGAGGCGGTGGTGTTTGCCGCGAAAGTGGCGGCCGAATTCCGGCAAAAGTTCCAGAAGCCGGTGGTGGTCGACATGTTCTGCTACCGCCGCTTCGGCCACAACGAGGGCGACGAGCCGTCGTTCACGCAGCCCTTGATGTACCAGAAGATCCGCGCGCACCCGACCACGGCCGAAATCTACGGCAAGAAGCTCGAGACCGAGGGCATCGTTACCGCTGGCGAAGTCGAAAAGATGCGGGCCGACTGGCGGGCGCGGCTAGAGGCGGAATTCGAGGCCGCGCAAGGCTATCGCTCGAACAAGGCCGATTGGCTCGACGGCCGCTGGTCCGGCATGAAGATCGCCGGCAGCCTCGACGACCCGCGCCGCGGCATCACCGGCGTTGCGCTCGATCAGCTCAAGGAAATCGGCCAGAAGATCACCACAGTGCCCGCAGGCTTCAATGCCCATCGCACCATCGCGCGGTTCCTGGAGAACCGGCGCAAGATGCTGGACTCGAGCGAAGGCATCGACTGGTCCACCGCCGAAGCGCTCGCCTTGTGCTCGCTCCTGGTGGACGGCAATCCGGTGCGGCTCTCGGGCCAGGACACCGAGCGGGGCACGTTCTCGCAGCGCCATTCGGTGCTCATCGATCAGGCGAACGAGGACCGCTACACGCCGTTCAACCACGTACGCGAGGGCCAGGCGCGCTACGAAGTGATCAATTCCATGCTCTCGGAAGAGGCGGTGCTCGGCTTCGAGTACGGCTATTCGCTGGCCGAGCCGAACGCGCTGACGCTGTGGGAAGCCCAGTTCGGCGATTTCGTGAACGGGGCGCAGGTCATCATCGACCAGTTCATCTCCTCGGGCGAGCGCAAGTGGTTGCGCATGTCGGGCCTGGTGATGCTCTTGCCGCACGGCTACGAGGGTCAGGGGCCGGAGCATTCGTCGGCCCGGCTCGAGCGCTTTCTGCAGATGTGCGCCGAGGACAATATGCAGGTCGCCAACTGCACGACGCCGGCCAATTATTTCCACATCCTGCGGCGGCAGCTCAAGCGCGACATCCGCAAGCCCCTGATCCTGATGACGCCGAAGTCGCTGCTGCGCCACAAGCGCGCGACTTCGAAGCTCGCCGAACTGGGACCGGAGACGACGTTCCACCGCGTGCTGTGGGACGACGCGCAATTGCATCCCAACGGCGGCATCAAGCTCGCCGCCGATGGCATGATCCGCCGCGTGGTCCTGTGTTCGGGCAAGGTCTATTACGATCTCTACGAGGAGCGCGAAAAGCGCGAGCTCGACGATATTTATCTCATGCGCCTCGAGCAGCTGTTTCCGTTTCCGCTCAAGGCGGCGGTGGCGGAACTCTCGCGCTTCAAGCAGGCGGAAATCGTCTGGTGTCAGGAAGAGCCGCGCAACATGGGTGCCTGGGCGTTCGTGCAGCCTTATCTGGAATGGGTGCTGGAACAGACCGGCGCGGCGAGCGCGCGGCCGCGCTACGTGGGCCGGCCCGCCTCGGCTTCGACCGCGACCGGGCTGATGTCGCGCCACATGATGCAGCTCACCGCGTTTCTCGACGAAGCGCTGGGTTGAGCTGGGAGCGCTACAACATGGCGATCGAAATCCGCGTCCCACCGCTCGGCGAGTCGGTGACCGAAGCCACGATCGGCCGCTGGTTCAAGAAGGCGGGCGAGGCGGTGGCGGCGGACGAGCCGCTCGTCGAGTTGGAGACCGATAAAGTGACGGTCGAAGTGCCGTCGCCGGTCTCCGGCACGCTCGCCTCGATCGCGGCCAAGGACGGCGACACGGTCGCGGTCGGCGCGCTGCTCGGCGCGATCAACGAGGGCGCCGGTGGTCCCAAGCCTGCGGTCAAGGCCGAGACGAAGGCGGCGCCCGCCAAGCCTGCTTCTGCCCCTCAATCTGCGCCCGGGCCCGCTTCGGCTGCCGCGAAGAAAGTTGCGGACGCTCCCCTGATGCCTTCGGTACGCAAATTGGCCGCCGAGTCCGGCGTCGAGCCCGCTGGCGTTTCCGGCAGCGGCAAGGACGGCCGCGTGATGAAGGGCGACCTGCTGGCGGCGATCGCCAGCGCCGCGCCTTCGCCGCCTGCCACCAACTTGCGCGCACCCACGCCGACGAGCGACGCCCCGCGTGAAGAGCGCGTGCGCATGACGCGGCTGCGGCAAACCATCGCGCGGCGTCTGAAAGAGGCGCAGAACACCGCGGCCATGCTCACCACGTTCAACGACGTGGACATGAGCGCGGTGATGGACCTGCGCGCGCACTACAAGGAGAGCTTCGAGAAGAAACACGGTGTCAAACTCGGCTTCATGGGCTTCTTCGTGAAGGCTTGCGTGCACGCGCTCAAAGACGTGCCGTCGGTCAACGCGGAGATCGACGGCGCCGACATCGTCTACAAGAATTATTATCACATCGGCGTCGCGGTCGGCACCGAGCGCGGGCTGGTGGTGCCGGTGGTGCG
>JAYUHJ010000242.1:0-10463 GCA_043767065.1 Hyphomicrobiales bacterium
CGCGATGGATTTCGACCCCCTGCTCCTCGCCCGCATCCAGTTCGCCTTCACCATCACCTTCCACATCATTTTCCCGACCCTCACCATCGGGCTCTCGGCCTATATCGCGACACTCGAAGTGATGTGGTTGCGCACGGGACGCGATCACTATCATCTCATCGCGCGTTTCTGGACCAAGATTTTCGCGGTCTCGTTCGGCATGGGCGTGGTGTCGGGGATCGTGCTGTCGTACCAGTTCGGCACCAACTGGAGCCGCTTCTCGCTCGTGGTCGGCAACATCGTGGGCCCGCTCATGGGCTACGAGGTGCTGACGGCTTTTTTCCTGGAAGCGACCTTCCTCGGCGTCATGCTGTTCGGCTGGAACCGGGTGCCGCCCTGGCTGCACACGTTCGCCTGCATCGCAGTGGCAGTCGGGACCTCCATGTCGGCGTTCTGGATCCTGTCGGCCAATAGCTGGATGCAGACACCCACGGGCCATGCGATCCGCGACGGCATCGTCTACCCGGTGGACTGGCTCACCATCGTGTTCAATCCGAGCTTTCCCTATCGCCTGGCTCACATGCTGAACGCGGCGTTTCTCACGACCGCCTTCGTCGTACTCGCGGTCGGCGCGCGCTTTCTGCTCGCGGGGAAGCACGTCGAGCAGGCCAAGACCATGGTGCGCATGGCGGTCGGCTTCGCCGCCATCGTGGCGCCGCTGCAGCTCGTCATCGGCGACCTGCACGGGCTGAACACCGCGAAATACCAGCCGATCAAGGTCGCGGCCATGGAAGGGCACTGGGACGGAACCAAGCCCGGCGACTTCTACGTCTTCGCTTGGCCCGACGAAAAGGCGGAGAAGAATCTCTACGCGCTCGCGATCCCCAAGGGCGGTTCGCTCCTGATCACCCACGATCCGAACGGACTCTATCCCGGCCTGAAGAGCGTGCCCGCGCGCGACCGGCCGCCGGTGCCGCTGGTGTTCTTCGCGTTCCGGCTGATGGTGCTGATCGGGCTCTGCATGATCGGCGCGGCCTGGGTCGGCATGATGCTTTGGCGGCGCGGCCGCCTGTTCGACGCGCGCTGGTTCCTGTGGCCCGCTTCGCACGTCTGGTGGGCCGGCTTCGTCGCCGTGATCGCCGGCTGGGTCGTGACCGAGAGCGGGCGGCAGCCTTGGCTCGTGCAAGGCATTTTGCGCACGGCCGACGCGCTTTCGCCGGTGCCGGGCGCTGCGGTCGCTACGACGCTCGCGCTGTTCGTCGTGGTCTACGGCATCGTGTTCTCGATGGGCATCTATTACATCAACCGGCTGATCGCGAAGGGGCCGGAAGGCCGCATGGTCCAGCCCTCGGAGCGCGGCATGCCGAGCCGGCCGCTGTCGGCGGCCGAGGAAGCCACGCGCGAAGCGCTCGGTCAGCGCAGCTAGAGGACGGGAGAGCGCCATGGAATGGTATCTGCCGGTGATCTGGGCCGCGCTGATCGGCACCGCGGTCGCGTTCTACGTGATCCTCGACGGCTTCGACCTCGGCGTCGGCATCCTGTTTCCGGCCGCCAAGACCGAGCGCGAGCGCGACCAGATGATCGCTTCGATCGCGCCGTTCTGGGACGGCAACGAGACCTGGCTGGTGCTCGGCGGCGCCGGGCTGCTGGTCGCCTTCCCGCAGGCCTATGCGGTGATCATGCCGGCGTTCTATCTGCCGGTGATCGTGATGTTGCTCGCGCTCGTGTTTCGCGGGGTCGCCTTCGAGTTCCGCCACATCGCGCAAACGAGCAAAATCTACTGGAACATCGCCTTCTGCGCGGGCTCGACGCTGGCGGCCTTCAGCCAGGGCGTGATCCTGGGCGGCCTGATCCAGGGCATCGCGGTGCGCAACGGCCAGTTCGCCGGCGGGCCGTTCGACTGGGCGACGCCGTTCGCTGTGCTGTGCGGCCTCGGCGTGACGGCGGGCTATGGGCTGCTCGGCGCGACGTGGCTCGCCATGAAGACCGAAGGCCCGGTCGCCGAGCGCGCGCGCGAACACGCGAAACTCCTGCTGCTCCTGGTGCTCGCCTTCATGGCGATCGTGAGCGTGTGGACGCCGATCGCCTTCGAGCGCATCGCAGCGCGCTGGTTCACGGCGCCGAACATCTTCTTGTTGTGGCCGGTGCCGCTGGTGACCGCCGTGGTGGCCTGGGCGTGCTGGGAGTGGCTCGAGGCCAAGCGCGACGTGCTGCCGTTCCTCGCGGTAATCGCGCTGTTTCTCTTGGGCTATCTCGGCATCATCATCTCGAATTATCCTTATCTCGTCCCGCCGACGCTGACGGTTTGGCAAACCGCGGCGCATCCCTCGAGCCAAATTTTCATGTTGATCGGCACGTTGATCCTATTGCCGATCATCCTCGGCTACATCGTGTTCGTGTACTGGGTATTTCGCGGCAAGGTGCGCGAGGGCGAGGGGTATCACTGAACCAAGTCGTCATCCTGAGGAGCGAGCGGAGCGAGCCTCGAAGGATGGCGGCGTCCCTCCTTCCCGTCATCCTTCGAGGCCCGGCTTCGCCGGGCACCTCAGGATGACGGCTCAAGGGAGCCGGTAAATCCGCCGCGCGGTCTCCGAGAATATCTGCACGCGCTCGGCGTCGGAGAATTTCGCAAGCGCCGTCTTATATGCGCCGAGCAGCGTGCCGTAGTCGGTCCACAGTTTTTCGATCGGGAAGTTCGAGCCGAACAGACAACGATTTGCGCCGAAGCGGCGCACGGTCTCACCCGCGGCAAGCGCGATGTAATCCGGGTCGATCCGGCGCAGAAATGTGCCGAGCCCTGAGAGCTTCACCGCAACGTTCGGGCAGGCCGCGAGCGCGTCCATGCCCGCGCGCCATTCTGCAAGCCCCCTGGCGCTCGTATCTTCCAGCATCCCGGCGTGAAGCAAAACGAATTGCAGATTGGGCAGCGCGTGCGCCAGCCGCGCGGCGCTTTCCATCTGCGGCGCGAACACCTGCAGTTCGAACAGCAGCTCGCGCTCGGAGAGCCGCGCGAGGTTGTTGCGCAGCTTCGGATCGTCGCACAGGTCCGGCCGCGGTGCGAAGCGATAGAGCTCGTTGTCGTGCCAGTGGAGCTGCATGCGCATGCCGCGCAGGAGCGGTGACGCCTGCATCGCGGCATCGAGCGCGGGCGTGCAATCGTCGGCGAGCAGATCGACATAGCCGACGATGCCGTGCGGCCAGCCGCTCTCGTCTGCCACCGACTGCACCCACTTGATTTCGTCGAGCGCGCGGGTGGCCTGCCAGTTGGCCTGCACATAGACCGAGCGCGTAACGCCATTTGCTTCGGCGTCGGCCAGATATTCGCCGATCAAGTAGTCGCGCCGCAGCGGCTCATAGGGTCCGAAGATCCGCGGCACCATGGGTCCGGAGAGCCAGGGAAGATCTGACTGTCGCCAGACGTGATGATGGGCGTCGACGATGCCGCTCACGCGCCCCTCGTTTCAATTCTGCGGCGGGATCAGTGCCCAACCGAGCCGCACCGGATCGAGGCGCCCGCTGCGCATCCAGTTCAACGGGAGCGGCGCTTCGGGAGAAAGCTGCGGCAGGCGGCTAGCGAGCAATTGCGGCGGCAAGGGATTCAAGCCCGTGACGGTCCAGACCACGATGGCGCCGCTCTTCTTCAGCAGCTCCTGATCGATCCAGGGCGCGCGTTTCGGATCGCCGTCGATGAAGACGTGCGGCCGGTCGCGGCTGCCGAAGGCCACTGCGCTCGCCGTGCGCGCGTCGCCGATCACATATTCCAGCCGGCGGCTGGTGCGGTTCCGGAACACTTCAGTGAAATAGCGCCCGGCCGCCTGAGCGGGCCAGTTGGTCGGCCGGCCGCGATCGGCGACCCACGGCGCGACCAAGCTCGAAGCCGCGTCGAGCATCGGCGGCAGCACGAGGAGCGCCAGCGCCGCGATCGCCACCGAACGCTGCCGGTGCACGCGTGCGATGTCGGAGGCGAACACCATTGCCAGAAGGCCCGAATAAAGGAACAGAGGCGCGGCGGCGGTGATCGGCTGGCGCACGCCGCTCGCAAATCCGAGCGCGAGCGCCAGAACCGGCGGCACGATTGCGATCACGATGACGCTGCGGCGCGCGATGCGCTCGACCGGTGGCCGCACGAAGGTGGGCGCCGTTTCGAGATCGGATGCGAACGCCGTCGAGGCCACGATGATCAGCACCAGCAGCCCCATATGGCCGACCAGCGTCTGCAGCATCACGTCTTGGGCGCCGGTGAGCGTGCCGGGCTCGATGCCGCTCTCGGGCCCCGGGACGAAGCCCGCGAAGCCGTTCCATACGAGCCAGATGAAACGTGGAGCCGCGAGCAGAAGCACCGCGATGGCTGCGATCAGGGCGTCGCGGCCGGCGACGGCCGCGCGCCAGTCCTGGGTTATCAGCAGCAGGCCTTTCAGCGCCGCGCGGGCACGCGGGTCGGCCAGCGTGAGCAATCCGAGCGTGAAAACGACCAGGAGCCCCTGCACGCCGGAATAGGCCAAGAGCATCACGAGCACGGCGAGCCCATAGCGGGCACGGCGGCTGCCTGCGTGCAGCGCGTTCCACCACACCAGCACGCTCGCGGCGACGAGCGGCATCTGCAGGATATCGGCGTCGAAGGCGCCGACCGGGAACGCCACCGGATGCACGCCGACCATGAGCAAGGTCGCGATGGCGGCATGGCGCTCGGCGAGAATCTTGCGCGCGAAGGCGAAGACGAACCAGCCGGCCAGCGCCACCGATAGCGCAGGCAACAGGTTGGCGACCAGAAAAGTTCCGCCGAAGACATAGGCGAGATCGAGCAGCCAGAAGGCGAGCGGCGGCCCTTCGATATAGCCGAGCCGAGCCTCGCGCCCGAGCGCGAGCCCGACCAGCACCTCGGACGGCGGCGTCGGGTCGGCGATGAAGCGCGCGAGGGTCCACAGCGCCGCGTGGACAGCGAGCGCCAGTACGACGAAGGCACCCGGGCGCGCGCGCAACGCCTCGGTGAGCACGGTGGCCTCAAGGGGGCCAGGGCCGGTGGGTGCGCGCATCAGGCGACCTTTATCGTGACACTCACCGCCCGCACCGGCTCGAACGACAGGCGGTGATGCGGCGTCGGGCCCAGGCGCGCGAGCGCCTCGGCGTGCGAGGCGGTGCCATAGCCCTTGTGGCGCCCGAAGCCGTATTCCGGATAGGCGGCGCAGAGATTTTGCATCAGCCGGTCGCGCACCACCTTGGCGACGATGGACGCGGCGGCGATCGAGGCGACGATGCCGTCGCCGCCGATGACCGGCGCGTTCTCGCACTCAATCGCAAGGCCGTCGCGGCCGTCCACCAGCACCAGCGCGGGCCGGCGTGGCAGCGCGCGCACGGCCTCCGCCAACGCCCACAGGCTCGCGCGTAAAATATTGTCGCGGTCGATGCGCGCGGGCGGCGCCATGGCGAGCGCCACTTCGGCGGTGGCGCAGATCTCTTCATAGAGCGCCTCGCGGCGGGCGGGCGAAAGGCGCTTGGAATCGTCGAGACCCGGCGGCACGCGGGCGGGATCGAGGATCACGGCGGCGGCCACCACCGGCCCGGCCCAGGGGCCGCGGCCAGCCTCGTCGCAGCCGGCGACCGGCGCCACGCCGCGGGCATAGGCCGCAGCCTCGCGGGCGAAATCGGGCAGCGAGCGAGCGGGTTTTCGGGTTTGCTGGAGATTCATGCGCGACTCATTTCGAGACATATTGCATTGGATCGCGGCGCTTTCACCCTCCCCTAACCCGTTCCCCGGGCGAGCGCGGACGGATGTCCGCGCGAGACCCGGGGCCCAGGGGCCTGTACCTCCGTGTAAGCAGCCCCTGGACCCCGGCTCTCGCCGCGAAGGAGCGGCTCGGCCGGGGAACGAGCTAGATCATTTGCCCGCAATCCACGGCTCGGCCACAATCGGCGTTCAGGCAGTTCCCGCAGGAGAGGCCCCATGCGGTGGGAAGACTATCGGAGCAGCGACAATGTCGAGGACCGGCGCGACGAGCGCGGCGGGTTCGAGACCGGCGGCATGCGGATCCCGCTCGGCGGCGGGGGGCTCGGCATAGGCGGCATCATCATCGTCGGCATTATCGCTTTGGCCCTCGGCATCGATCCGAGCGTGCTGATCGGCAATCTCGACCAGGTGATGAACCAGCCGCGCTACGAGGAGCGCGGCCGCCCGCCGGTGGGACCCGGCGGCCCGGCGCGGCCTGCGACGCAGCCGAAGGGCGCGCCAGTGGACCAGACCGGCCGGTTCGTGGCCGCGGTGCTGGCGCAAACCGAGGACGTGTGGAAGCAGATCTTCAAGGATAGCGGCCAGACCTACAAGGAGCCGAGGCTCGTGCTGTTCTCCAACGCCGTGCAATCGGCCTGCGGCTTTGGGCAAGCGGCCACCGGGCCGTTCTATTGCCCGCAGGACCAGCGGGTCTATTTCGATATTTCCTTTTTCCGCACCCTGCGCGAGCGTTTCAAAGCACCGGGCGATTTCGCCGCCGCCTATGTGATCGCGCACGAGGTCGGCCATCACGTGCAGAATCTCATGGGCATCCTGCCGCGCGTGAGCGAGCAGCGGCAGCGGGCGCAGAAGGCGGAGGCGAACGCGCTTTCGGTGAAGCTAGAGCTGCAGGCCGACTGTCTCGCGGGCGTGTGGGCCTTTCACGCCGACAGCAAGCTCAAGGTGCTGGAGCCCGGCGACTTGGAAAAGGCGCTCGCGGCGGCAGCCGCGGTCGGCGACGACCGGCTGACTCAGGGCCGCATGGCTCCCGAGAGCTTCACCCACGGCACCTCGGCGCAGCGTCAGGCTTGGTTCACCACCGGCGCCAAGACCGGCTCGGTCCAGCGCTGCAATACGTTCGCGCCGGACGCGAGGCCGGCGAGCTAGAGCGGCAAAATAAATCGCCGCGATTTCTAGACTCGTGATCTCTAGACTCTTGCGACCTTCTTGTTCTGCGCGGCGACGATGCGCACGCCCTTGACCCAGCTCGCCGCCCGGATCCGCCTGGAAGCGCGCACTTTCTTCAGGACTTGCGCGGCGGGGCCCTTTGGCGGATTGCCGACGAAGTCGAAGCCCTGGATGCCGTCGGACGGCGGACGCACATAGATGTGCTGCGACAAGCCGATGCTCTTCCATCCGGCGCTCGGAACCACGCCTTGCGCGACCACGACGAGCACCGGCGGTTTCGAGCGAATAATTCTGGCTTTTACGCGCGTCACTTTTCTGACTTTGCGCATGGGTTTCCTCCCAACGTTGCTTGGTTTCAACCTACAAGATCAAGTTGCAAGCACAAAGCAGGCCGCCGAATACCCAACGTTCATGCCGCTTGTCGTCGGAGGTTTGACAGGGCGCCGCCCTCCCGGCGAGTTTGGCCGAATCAGTGCCGCACAGGAGCCAAATGCCCGGTCTCGATCAATCCAAGCCCTTCGTGCCGCTGTCGATCGCGGTGCTGGCGGTTTCCGACACGCGCGCGCTCGAGGACGACAAATCGGGCGCGTTGCTCGGCGAGCGCATCGAGACCGCCGGCCATAAGCTGGCGGCGCGCGCGGTCGTGACGGACGACGTCAAGGCGATCCGCGCGCAGGTGAAGAAGTGGATCGCGGACAAGAGCATCGACGTGGTCATCACCACCGGCGGCACCGGTTTCACCGGCCGCGACGTGACGCCGGAGGCGGTTGAGCCTTTATTCGAGAAGCGCATGGACGGCTTTTCGACGATGTTCTTGCTGGTAAGCGCGCCCAAGATCGGCCCTTCGGCGATCCAGACGCGGGCCACCGCGGGCGTCGCGAATTCAACCTTCATCTTCTGCGTGCCCGGCTCGCCCGGCGCCTGCAAGGACGCGTGGGACGAAATCCTCGTGCACCAGCTCGATTACCGCTATCGCCCGTGCAACTTCGTCGAGATCATGCCCCGGCTCGACGAGCGCCTGAAACGCGGGAAGGCGCGGAAGAAGGGCTAGGAGAATTCTCTTGGATGGTGCCGCGCCTCGTCCGCAGGTCGTCATCGTCGGCGCCGGATTCGGCGGGCTCGAGGCCGCCCGCGCACTCCGCAACGCGCCGGTCGATATCGTCGTCGTCGACCGGCAGAACCACCACTGCTTCCAGCCGCTGCTCTATCAGGTCGCGACCGCGGTGCTATCGCCCGCCGACATCGCCTGGCCGATCCGCCACATCCTGAGCCGCCAGGAAAACGCGCGGGTGGTGATGGCACGGGTCACGGGCATCGACACGAAAGCACGGCGGGTCGAGACCGATACGATCAAGATTCCCTACGACTATCTGGTGCTGGCGACCGGAGTGACGCACTCCTATTTCGGCCACGGCGAATGGGAGGCCGCGGCGCCCGGCCTGAAGACGCTCGCCGACGCCATCGAGGTCCGCCGGCGGATTCTGCTTGCGTTCGAGCGCGCCGAGATCAGCGAGGACGAAGCCGAGCGGAAGCGGCTGCTCACCTTCGTGATCGTGGGCGGCGGGCCGACCGGCGTCGAGATGGCCGGCGCCGTCGCCGAGATCGCGCGTCAGACGCTCCGCTTCGATTTCCGGCGCATCGACCCACGCTCGTCGCGCATTTTGCTGGTCGAGGCCGGGCCGCGCATCCTCCCCACTTTCCCCGAGAAGCTTTCGCATTACGCCGAGCGCTCTCTCCAGCACATGGGCGTCGAAGTGCGGACCTCGGCGATGGTCACGGAATGTAGGCCCGACGGCGTCTCGCTCGGCGAGGAGTGGATCGCGGCGGGAACCATCGTCTGGGCCGCGGGCGTGGTCGCCTCGCCGGCCGCGCAATGGATCGACGCCGAGCACGACCGCGCCGGGCGGATCAAGGTCGGCCTCGATCTCAGCGTTCCCGGGCATCCAGAGATATTCGCGGTCGGCGACATAGCCGTGCTGGCGGACCCGAATGCCCGGCAGATCCCCGGCATGGCGCCGGCGGCGAAGCAGATGGGACGCCATGTCGGCAAGCTGATCGCGGCACGGGTCGCAAACCGGCCAATAATGAAGCCGTTCGTCTATTGGCACGCTGGAGATCTCACCACCATCGGACGCAAGTCCGCGGTCGTGCGACTGCACCGCCTGCGACTCACCGGCTTCATCGGCTGGCTGTTCTGGAGCGTGGCGCACATCTATTTCCTGATCGGCACCCGCAACCGCTTCGTGGTGGCGATCAATTGGCTGTGGGGCTTTCTCACCTTCCAGCGCGGCGCACGGCTGATCAGTCAGCCCTCGTCGGCCGAGACGCGGAAACCGTGACGCCGGTCCGCAGCACCACGATGCGGCGGCCGATGCGGCCGACCAGGCGGCGGTGCGCGGCCTCGCCATCCTGATGGCCACCGAGTGCCAGATAAAAGCGCTTGGCGATCAGCAGCCCCTGCTCCGCCCGCGGGCGGCCGATGAGCGCGAGCCGGGTCGCGGCCGCGGCCTCGACCAGAAGCGGCGCCATGCCGAAGCCTTCCTTGCGCAGGCGAAAGGTCGCGGCGCGCCGCTCCGCCAGGCCCGAGCGATCGGCGTTGTCGGTGAAGGCGCGCACTTCGCGGGTCCAGCCTTCGTCCAAAACGCTCGCGGGATCGAGAAACAGCAGCCAGTTGCCACGCGCGGCCTGCGCCGCGGCGCGCAGGCGGGCGCCGGGATCGGCCGGGCCTGCGACGAATGCGCAGCCTGCGGCATCGGCGATCTTTTCGGTGTCATCCCTGGAGCCGCCGTCGGCGATCACGACCTCGCGCACGATGCCGGCGGCCGAGCCCGGTACCAAAGCGGCCAGCGTCGGCACCAGGACGCGCTCCGAATCACGGGTCGGGATGAAAACGCTCAGCAATTCGTGATCCCCTTCGCCCCTTTGGAACCCGCTAGCCGTTGTTAACGTTATGTCACGGGATACCCATATGTAGCCTCAAACTCCGGTTAATTGTTGTTCTTGTTTTGTTCTGATTTCTGCGCTAGGAATTGGATCATGGACGGCAAGCAAGCGGAACAGGACTTTTACGCCGAACCGCCGGCGAACGACGGAATTCTGGAGCCTTCGGTGCAGAGCGAGCGCCGGCGCGGGCGCGGCTCCGTATCCAATGCCTCGGGCCGCTTCGAGCCCACGGCCAAGATGCCGTTCGACGACGGCTGGAAGAGCCTCGAGGAATTGCCCCCGTTCAAGACCCATGTGCAGGTCGAGAAGCCGCGCAAGATCATCAGCCGGAACGAGTCGCCGGATATCGGCTTCGACCGTTCGATCAATCCCTATCGCGGCTGCGAGCACGGCTGCATCTATTGCTACGCGCGGCCGACCCACGCCTATCAGGGCCTCTCGCCCGGGCTCGATTTCGAAACCAAGCTGTTCGTCAAACCCGACGCGCACGAGCTGCTGCTGCGCGAGCTCGCCGATGCCAAGTACGAGCCGCAGATGATCGCGCTCGGGACCAATACCGACCCCTATCAGCCGATCGAGCGGAAATGGCAGGTCACGCGCAAGATCCTGGAAGTGCTGCGCGACACCGGCCATCCGGTCGGCATCGTCA
>JAYUHJ010000243.1:0-1811 GCA_043767065.1 Hyphomicrobiales bacterium
CAGATAAGCCAGCGCGGCCCGTGAATCCGGCAGCCGCGCGTCCATCTCCGCGCGCAGCCGCGAGACGGCAAACGACACTTCATCGCTGCGCGCCGGTGCTTCGCCGAGCCAGAACGGAATCGAAGGCGGCAGGCCTTGCGCATCCTCCACGCGCACACGCCCGGCTTCCACGCGCAGGATGCGATACGAGGTATTGCCAAGCTGGAAAATATCGCCCGACATGCTTTCGATGGCGAAGTCCTCGTTGACGCTCCCGACCACGATATCCTGCGGCGAGAGCACGACGGTGTAATCAGCGGTATCGGGAATCGTGCCGCCGGAGGTCACCGCGGTGAGCCGCAAGCCTTCGCTCGGGCGCAGTTTGCCGTTGACCGCATCACGATGGATCAGCGCACGCCGGCGGCCGCGGCGTGTCGAGAACCCCTCCGAGAGCATCTGCACCACTTCGCCGTACTCCAGGCGCGTGAGTTCGCGGTAAGGCCAGGCGCGGCGCATCAGTTCGTACAACGCATCCTCGTCGCACTCGCCGCAGGCCACCTCGGCGGCGACCTGCTGCGCCAGCACGTCGAGCGGCTTGGGCGGAATGACCAGGCGGTCCAGTTCCTCGCGCCGCACGGCATCGAGCAACGCCGTGCATTCGACCAGATCATCGCGCGACACCGGAAACAGCCGGCCCTTGGGCAAGCCGCCAACCGCGTGCCCAGAGCGGCCAACGCGCTGCAACAGCGCGGCAATCCGGCGCGGCGTGGACAACTGGCACACCAGATCCACATGGCCGATGTCGATGCCCAGTTCGAGCGACGCCGTGGCCACCAGCGCCTTGAGTTCGCCGCGTTTTAATTTCTGCTCGGCATTCAGGCGCTGCTCGCGCGCCATGCTGCCGTGATGCGAGGTGATCTGATCCTCTCCCAAGCGTTCGGACAGTGCACGCGCGACGCGCTCGGCGAGCCGCCGCGTATTGACGAACACCAGCGTCGAGCGGTGTTCG
The DNA here is from genome assembly GCA_043767065.1 of Hyphomicrobiales bacterium. Classification (GTDB taxonomy): domain Bacteria; phylum Pseudomonadota; class Alphaproteobacteria; order Rhizobiales; family Xanthobacteraceae; genus JAHFPN01. Next base: position 989 of record JAYUHJ010000243.1, read on the forward strand.
CGGATCAGTTCGGCGAGCCGGTCGTAGACCTGGGTCCACACTTCGCCGGACATGACGGCTTCAAGCGGCGACGCCGGCACTTCGAGGGCGAGATCGCGCTTGCGCACATGGCCGGTGTCGACGATGGTGCAGGTGTTGGAATCAAACAAACTTCCGGAGTGCCCAACGCCCATGTGTGGGGTAGGGGTGAGGGATGTTTTTGGACGGGCACTCCCCGGAGCGCCAACGAGAAAGCGCGCTACATCCTCAATCGGCTTTTGCGTCGCCGACAGCCCGACACGAGTCAGTTGTCCGCCGGTGAGCTGTTGCAGCCTCTCAAGCGACAGCGCCAGATGCGCGCCGCGCTTGTTCGGTACGAGCGCGTGGATTTCATCGACGATGACGGTGCGCGTGCTCGACAGCATCCTGCGCCCCGACACGCTGGTGAGCAAGATATAGAGCGACTCCGGCGTGGTCACCAGAATATGCGGCGGCTTGCGGCGCATGCGCTCGCGCTCGCCCTGCGGCGTGTCACCGGTGCGCACCACGACGCGGATGTCCACGTCGGGTTGGCCGGACTCGAACAACTCCCTGCGGATACCGGCCAGCGGCTCGTCGAGATTTTTCTGGATGTCGTTCGACAAGGCCTTCAACGGCGAGACGTAAACGACGTGAATCTCGTCGCGCAGTTCGCCGCGCACGCCCAGCCGGATCAGCGCATCAATGGTGGCGAGAAAGGCCGCCAGCGTCTTGCCCGAGCCGGTCGGCGCCGCGATCAGCGCGTTGGCGCCGGACCGAATCGCCGGCCAAGCCTGGATCTGCGGCTCGGTCGGCCCCGGGTAGG
>JAYUHJ010000244.1:0-1810 GCA_043767065.1 Hyphomicrobiales bacterium
TTTCGGGCGGGACGTCTCGGACATTGCTGACTCCTCGCTTACAGGAAGGCTTGGCCCGCGGGAAAGTTTGCCGCGGGCCCAGCAGAAGTAAGGCCGCGCCGCGGTGCACGCAAGATCGGCGAAGGATCACATTGAGATGAACTCTTTTCACCTCTCCCCAGTGGGGAGAGGTCGGCGGCCAGCCCAAGTGGGGTGTTTCCGCCGGCGGCGAGGTCATTGGACGCCGAACTCCGGTAGACCCGAGTTCGGTGGCCGCCGGGTGAGGGGGAGTTGCCTCGCAAATTTTCGACGGCCGATCCCCCTCACCCCATCCCTTTCCCCAGTGGGGAGAGGGAGAAGTGGCACCATCGACGTGGCGAGTCATTTCCGCATGCGCCGGCGCGAATCGAGCGCCCGCTGCATCCGCACCAGCGTCAGGTGCCGCATCAGGTCGTAGCCGCGGCTCCAGGAGCGTGCAGCACGGCGTTCATGACGCAGCGCACGTGCGAGGTGGCGGTCGAGATCAGGCCCGAGGTTGCGGCCCGGCCCGCCCAGGCCGAACACCCTCATTCTGCGGTCGATCTCGCGGCGAGTGTCGAACGAACGAACGGCGCGGATGCGGCCCCAGGGCGGCCCATAGGCGACCTGGCCGGGAGCGCGTCGTGGCTGCATGGCAATCCTCCGGCGGAATCGTTGCGATGCCGCCGAGTATCCCGCGCCCGGGAGCAGTGTGGATAAAGTCCTATAGCGAATTCTATCGTTAGGAAAATTTACTTAATTGGACCAAGCGCTTGGCCGCCGCCGAGAATAATTTTGCGCTTGCTCTATCCCCATGCGCTCGGCCGGGCGTATGCTGTTATGCAAATTTTCCTAATAGGGAAGGTTCCATGACCCAAATCGTTTCCCGCGCCCACTCCGATCGCTCGCCGGCCGTGCGGCCCGCGTCGGCCCCGCGCGCGACGGCGGCCGACGCCGCCCGCTGCCGCCTCGCCGCACAACTGGCTGCGCACCGCTTCGAGGTGCCACGCACGACCATGCTCGGCCGCGCGCGCGGCTCGCGACGCGCCTCGGTTGCCCGTCAGGTCGCGATCTATCTCGCGCACGTCGCGCTCAGCGTGCCCATCGGCGTGATCGCTAGGCAATTCCGGCGAACCCACAGCACGGCGGTCTTTGCCTGCCGTCAGGTCGAGGACCGGCGCGACGAGCCTGCGTTCGACGTGGCGGTGGCCGATCTGGAACTGGCCATCCGCGTTCTCCTCGAAGTGGCATCGGAGGCCCGATGAGTACGCGCCGCAAAAGGGCGCAGCCCCCCGCGCGCACGGAAACGCTCGACCCGCTGCGCTTCCTCGCTCAGCACGGCGGGCTGGGCCGCCCGGAGCCACGCGAAGACGTGTCCATTGCCGCGCTCGTGAACGAGGCCGAAAGCCCGCTTGCCTGGCTCGCCCGCCGCAAGGGCAAGGACGGCAAGCCGTTGATCGACGCAGCACAATTTGCCGCCGGCGAGCGGCTGCGCGCCGATTTCACCCGCGCCGGCCTGACGCCGCGCGTCACCGCCAACTGGATCGCGCCGGTGGCGCAAGGCCGCCGCGGCGCCTCCAGCTCGCCCGCCGCCTTCGCCGACGCGGTGCTCGCGGCCAAGGACCGGCTCGAGCGCGCGCTCGCGGCGGTCGGCTCCGATTTCGGCGGCCTGCTGCTCGATGTCTGTTGTTTTCTGAAGGGTCTGGAGACCGTCGAGCGCGAGCGCCTCTGGCCGCCGCGCACCGCGCGCATCGTGCTTGGTTTGGCGCTGGATCGCCTCGCCGCCCATTACGGCATCGGCACCGAGGCCCGC
>JAYUHJ010000245.1:0-1808 GCA_043767065.1 Hyphomicrobiales bacterium
GCTATTGGTCTCGCCACCCGCCGTGATCTGGCCGACCGGGCCAAGATCCTGGAAGTAGTTGAAGCGCGTGAGCACGTTGAGCCGGTCGTTGAGCACCGGCCGATAGGCGAAGCCGAGCACCCCTTCGATGTAGTCGGCGGCGCGGAGGTTGCTGCCGTTGTCATCGGCAATCGCGAGGTTGAGCCGTCCAAGCGCACGCCAATCGGGGTTGAGCTGAACCGATGCAGTGTTCCGCAGCAGCCAGACAGTCTGGTCGCGTCCCGCGCCGCGTTCGAACCGCGCTTCGACGTTCGAGCCGAACTGGATGTCCTTGGTGGTATAGCCGAACCCGAAGGTCCCCGCCGTGCGTTTGAACAGGCCGGTCGTGGCATCGTCGATCTGCCCGTTTTCGAACGAAGCGCTGAACGACAACTTTGCGTCAGGATCGAACTTGGCACCGAAGCTGCGCATCGTGCTCGGCGCAGTGCCGCCGTGGCCGATCCGGTTTTCACCATAGATGCTCAGCGCCGAACTGAAGCGGTGGCGCGAGCCGACCGTGAAAGTCCCGCGATTGGAACGAGTGAACAGGTTGACCGGTTCGAGCCCGGTATCGGTGCGGTCCGCGAGCAGCGAATAGCCGATATAGGCTTCCGAGCCCTGGCCGTAGCGGCGGCTGAGCTGGACATCCGCGCCAAGCCCGCCATCGCCGCCCGAAACTTCGGCAGCGAGCGACATCTTGTCGGTGATTTCCGCCTTGGCACCGACGCCAAAGCGGTCGTTGCTGCGGCGACCGGTATCGGCTTGCAGGGTGGCCTGGCCGAAACCGTAGACCGACCAGTTGCGGTTTTCAGGCGCAAAGCCGAGTTGGAGCGCGGCATCTGTGCGCGTGCCGGTTTCGGTGCTGTTGTAGAGCAGCCCCGGCACTTGATCGTCGTGACGCAGGCCAAGCTTGGCATCGAAGCCGCCGCCGAATTTCTGCGCGATATCGAAGCTGGCGACGCTGTGCGAACCTGCCGCTGCCGATTGCAGTTCCTCGTATTTGGCATCGACGCGGGTACCCGTGCCAAATGGCAGCGAGAGGTTCGCGCCCCAACGCGTGGTATCGCTCTGGGTCAGGTTCGAATTGGCGGCGAACCCGGCCTCGAAGTTCTCGTAAAAGGCCGAGAGCTTGCCGTGATCGCCGGTCAGTCCGCGCAGTTCGGCAAAGTCGATCCCGCTTTCCACTTTCCAGGCACGCGCCTTGCGGCCTGCCACACCAGGCGCAGCGATGTCCGTAAAGGACAGCCCGCCATCGACCGAGTTGGCCTGCCCGAAGGCCGGCCCATCGGTCTGCGCCAGTTCGCCCTTTATGTATGTTCCGGCGGCAATCCGCAGCATTGCATCGGCCCCGATCAGGGTCTGGTCGGCAGTATCGGTGGTTTCGCGCTGGGCGGTGACGCCCAGTCGTATCCGGTCGCCCAGCCAGGCCGAACCGCGTCCGCCGAGGGTATAGCCATCGAGGCTTCCGACCGTCGGGGTAAATTCATAGCGCACCACCAGCACCGGGACATTGCCCGCCGAACTGCTTTCGCGCACCGTGCTGCCAGTCGCGGCGATCGAGGCGAGCGGGCGCAGCAGGGTGACCCGGCCCTGGAAGTAATCGACGTCATAATCTTCCTGCGGTCGCAGCTCGCGGGATTCGAGCACGACGCCGGTATCGCGGTCGCGCACTTCGACCCGCACCCGCTCCGAACCGACCGTCAGGTCCTGGCGCTGGAGGAAGTAGAGCGAGCCGCCGGTGCCACGGAACTCGTCGCGCGCCGGGATCGTGCCCGGGTCCGAGGCGAACA
>JAYUHJ010000246.1:0-1806 GCA_043767065.1 Hyphomicrobiales bacterium
TCAACGCCAATGGAAAAAAAATAAATTTGCGCGCCACGCTGCGCGAATCCCTGCGCGAAGGCGGCAAGGTGATCCCGCTGGTGCGCGAGGCGCCGGACAGAATCCATCCGCCGCTGGTGGTGCTGTGCGACATCTCCGGCTCGATGAATCCCTACGCGCGCATGTTCCTGCACTTCCTGCACGCCATCACCAACGACCGCGACCGCGTCTCGGTGTTCGTGTTCGGCACGCGCCTCACCAACATCACGCGCCAGTTGCGGCATCGCGACGTGGACGTCGCCATGGCGCGCGTGGCGGACGCGATCAAGGACTGGTCGGGCGGCACGCGCATCGGCTGGTCGCTGCGCGAGTTCAACTGGCGCTGGGCGCGGCGCGTGCTCGGCCAGAACGCCTGCCTGCTGCTGGTGTCCGACGGCCTCGACCGCGAGGCGGGCGAAGGCCTGTCCGAGGAAATGCAGCGCCTGCACAAGTCCTGCAAGCAGCTGATCTGGTTGAATCCCCTGCTGCGCTACGAGAAGTTCGAGGCCCGGCCGGCAGGCGTGCGCGCGATGCTGCCGCACGTGGACCGCTTCCTGCCGGTGCATAATCTGAAGAGCCTGGTGGATCTCGCGCACGCGCTGTCGGAAAACGCGCCGCGCCACGCACTGGAGAAACGCGCATGGAAATGACGGGCGATCAGCTCATTCACGCCGCGCAGGCCGATACCTGGGCCGCGCTCAACGACCCGGAGATCCTCAAGGCCTGCATCCCGGGCTGCGAGTCGATCGACCGCACTACCGAGAATGAATACGTGGTGCAGATGACCGCGCGCATCGGCCCGGTGAGCGCCAAGTTCAAGGGCAAGATGACGCTCTCCAACATCAAGGCGCCCGACTCCTACTCGATCGCCTTCGAAGGCCAGGGCGGCGTGGCGGGATTCGCCAAGGGCGGCGCCGACGTCAGCCTGGCGACCGAAGGCCACGACACCCGGCTTTCCTACAAGGTGAAGGCAAACGTGGGCGGCAAGCTCGCGCAGATCGGCTCGCGCCTGGTGGACGCTGCCGCCAACAAGGTGGCGAATGACTTCTTCAATGCGTTCAACGAGAAGGTCGCTCGGCCGCAGGAAAATCACGCCGCCGGCCACCACGACGAGCCCCACCCGGAGCCGGTCGCCCGGGACCCGGACCTGCCGCAGGTTTCGGACGCTACTTTGTCGTTCTTCGCGGCAGGCGCGCTGGTCGTGTTCCTCGTCGCCCTGCTGACGCTGATCTGAGAACTATTTCACGGCGCCGCCCATCCACGGCCGGCCGCCGCCTGTCCAGCCGCTGGACAAGGAGGCAATAGTTCCTCCCTGACAATTTCTTGCAAACCTTACTCTCGGTGTCCAGCCACGCACTCGGGAGAGAAGCAATGGGCGCCGTACCCCTCCACCAGCAGACCACGGTCGGCTTTTCGCCGACGACCGACCGCCGCCAGGCGGTGCTCCTCGGCACCGAGCTGCGCGGCCTCGCGCGCATGTCCGAGGCGCTCGACCCGAGCCTCGTGCTGTTCCTCGCGAATGAGTTCTTCGCCTTCGCCGCCGGGATCGTCGCCGCGCACAGCGGCGAGGCCGTGACTTCGCAGCACGAGCTGCTGTTGTCCGTGTTTACGCGCGGCAGCCCGCTGCAGACCTCGCAGCAGGCGGTGCGGGCCGCGCAACGCATCCAGGCGGACTATCCCGCCCTCGCCGAAAAATGGCGCGCCGCCTACGGCCTGCGTACCGCGGTCGCGCAGGGGCTGCACCTGGGCGAGGCGGTGCTGGGCATCGCGGGGCCGCGCGGCCTGGAG
>JAYUHJ010000247.1:0-1802 GCA_043767065.1 Hyphomicrobiales bacterium
CGTCACGGATCGCATCCGGTTGCAGCCGGGTGATCTGGTACTCGACATCGGCAGCAACGACGCCACGCTGCTTAAGGCTTATTCGCAATCGGGCCTGACTCTCATCGGCATGGATCCGAGCGGCGAAAAGTTCAGATCCCTCTACCCGCCCCACATCGAGCTGGTAGCCGATTTCTTTTCGTCGAAAGCGCTCAAAGCGATCGCCGACGGGCGGCGGGCGAAGATCGTGACGTCGATCGCAATGTTCTACGACCTCGATAAGCCCATGGAGTTTGTCCGTCAGATTAGCGACATCCTGGCGCCGGACGGCGTCTGGGTATTCGAGCAGAGCTACCTGCCGGCGATGCTCCAGACGGGCTCTTACGACACCATCTGCCACGAGCACCTGGAGTATTACGCCCTGTCGCAGATCGACTGGATGATGACTCGTGCCGGAATGAAAATCGTCGATGTGGAACTGAACGAGGTGAACGGCGGCAGCTTCGCCGTGACAGTGGCGAAGGCCGAATCGGAACTGTTCGCCGATCAGGCGACTGTGGCCAGGATTCTGGCGCGGGAGCGCGAAGCCGGCATGGACGGCACCAAGGTCTACGAGGAGTTCCGGGATCGGGCGCTGCGTCATCGCAAACAACTGACCGATTTCATTCACGGCATCAATGCCCAGGGGCAGAAAATTCTCGGCTACGGCGCATCGACCAAGGGCAACGTCATACTGCAGTTCTGCGGATTGACCAGCCGCGATCTGCCTTGTATCGCGGAGGTCAATGAAGACAAGTTCGGGGCCTTCACGCCGGGAACCGCAATACCCATCGTATCGGAACGCGAGGCGCGGGACTTGAAGCCGGACTACTTCCTCGTCCTTCCATGGCATTTCCGCGACAACATTGTTCAGCGCGAGCAGGCCTATTTGCGCGGTGGCGGCAAGCTCGTCTTTCCCCTGCCTCAGATGGACATTGTCAGCGCAACGGGCTGAACATCGGCGGTCGCAGAGGTACGTACTCCTGCGTCATTCCGGCGGCACCGCCGGAACGCCGACCGGTAACGGAGATGCGGCTTGCGCCGCTTCCTCGTCCTGCACCCATCGATCCAGCATTTCGAGATAGGCATTCTCGATCGAGCGGGCGAAACCTTGTGCGTCGAGCAAAGCCGAGGCCCGCAGCCGTTCGCGCATGCCGGCTCGCAATGCGCGAAGCCGGTCGGCGTCGCGGGCGAGTTGCAGCGCCTTTTGCGCGTATTCTTCGGTTGAATTCGCCACCAGTTCGGGGAGTCCGGCACGGCTTAGAATGCTTGCACCGACGCGCGACACGTGCGTCGATCCGGCCAGAGTAATGACCGGCACTCCCATCCAGAGCGCTTCACAGGTGGTCGCCGCCCCGTTATACGGGAAAACGTCCAAGGCGATGTCCACCCCGCCATAGTGCGCGAGATGACTGGCGAAGGATTCTTCCGGGCCACACAGTTCGAGTCTGTCCGGATCGACCCCATGACCGGCAAATTCCTCGCGCACCGAGCGCCGGGCGCTTTCCGCCTTCAAACCAAATGACTTGAGCGTCAACCGCGCCCCCGGAAGTGCGCCGAGCAGCCCGGCCCAAAGCGCGATCATGGGTGGGGTGAGCTTCGCCAGGTTGTTGAAGCAGCCGAAAGTCACATGACCTGCCCTCAGCAACGGCAGCTCGCCGATTTCTGGACTTTCGGCGGGAGGGCCATAGCACAGGAATCCGTTTCCCAGCCGCACCAGTTTCTCGACGCAAAACCGCTCGCTGCGGACCGCGGGATCCGCGATCGCGTCGGTCAGGCGATAA
>JAYUHJ010000248.1:0-1801 GCA_043767065.1 Hyphomicrobiales bacterium
TGTTCGAGTCGCGGGCGATCTCGCACTATATCGACGACCATTTCCCCGGACCGGCGCTGACGCCGCGCAACCCGGCGGGCGACGCCCAGGTCGAGCAGTGGATTTCCTACCATAACTCGGTCACCGATCCCGTTCTGATCCGAAAGTACGTGTTGGCCGGCTATGTGTTCCCGAAGACGCCGGACAAGAAGCCGGACCGCGCGGTGATCGACGAAGTGCAGCCGGCGTTGAAGCGCGAGGTTGAGGTGCTGGAGCACGCGACCGCCAGCGGCCATCTGGTGGCGGATCGTTTCACGCTCGCCGACATCTACATGACGGTGACGCTCGCGACCGCGCGTCGGCTGCCCGAGCTCGGCGCACTGATCAAGGAATCGCCGAACCTCTCGCGCTACATCGATACCCACACAGCGCGCGAGAGCTTCAAGGCCACAATGCCGCCGCCCCCGCCGCCGAAGACTTGACGCCGCGCTCCTCTGACGGCGTGGTTACGGCGCCAGAATGATGCAGGTCGTGGTGCCGTGGGCATAGATCTTGCCCTCGGCATCGATCAGCCGGCCTTCGGCGGTGCCGATGCGCGCGCCGCCGTGAATGAGCTTGCCCTCGCTGCGCAGGTGACCGGTCTTGGCCGTGATGGCGCGGACGAGGTTCACTTTCAGCTCCAGCGTGGTGTAACCGGAGCCCGCCGGCACCGTGGTCTGGATCGCACAGCTCATCGCTGAGTCGAGCAGGGTGCAGGCAAGGCCGCCATGCACCACGCCGATCGGGTTGTAGTGATGCTCGCCGGGATCGCATTCGAACACGGCGAAGCCGGGCTCGACCACGGTGAGCTGGAAACCGAGCAGCTCCGCGATCGGCGGACTCGGAATCTCGCCGTCGCGAATCTTGCGCAGGAAATCGATGCCGCTCAGGCCGGCGCGCACGGCGTTGGCGCTGATCATCGGGTCCTGCCAGGTGACCGTGCGGCTGCGCTCGCTGGTTTTCTTGTCCACTTTCGTCTCCGGTTGCGGCCGCCCGACTCGCATGGCGGGCGGCGGAATGCAACTGACAGTCAGTTTTGGCTGCCCCGCGCGCGGCGCATGTGCTCGAGCACCGCGGCGGTCGGCCAGCAATCGAGCTTCAGGCCGTTGGCCTTCTGGTAGGCGCCGAGCGCGGCGCGCGTGAGCATGCCGGCCTTGCCGTCGAGCTTGTCCTTGTAGAACCCGCGCGCGGTGAGCTGGCGCTGCATTTCGGCAAGCTGGCTCTCCTGCAACTGCGTCACCTTCTGCCACGGCGCCTCGAATGGCCGTGGATCGGCGATCCGGTCGCTGAGGTGCCCGACGAACAGCACGTAGAGATCGGAGAAATTATAGTCCTTGAGCACGTAGTAGTTTTTCGGCGTCAGGAACGCGGGGCCGTAGAGCCCGGCAGGCATCAGGAGCGAAGCGGGCTCGGTGAGTTCATCGGGCGTGAGGCGGCGGCCATAGGCTGGTGCGTAGCCGCGCTTGAGCCATTCCCCGACCGGCAGCACGAAGCCGGGCTCCGCGATGGTGCAATCGACATTGCCGGACGCACGCACCTCGTAGGCCCAGCGGCGGCCAGGCTGCCAGCCCTTGGAAACGAGCTGCTTTGCGGCCGAGGCGAGCGCATCGGGCACCGAGTTCCAGATGTCGCGGCGGCCGTCGCCGTCGAAATCGACGGCATGCTTGTAGAAATCCGCCGGCAGGAATTGCGTGTGGCCCATGGCGCCGGCCCAAGAGCTTTTCATATCGGCGAGCTTGACGTGGCCCTCCTGCAACATCTTGAGCGCGAGCAGGAATTGCTC
>JAYUHJ010000249.1:0-4348 GCA_043767065.1 Hyphomicrobiales bacterium
GCCTGATAGAGCGCCGTGAGCTGCGCCGCGGTCAGCGCGACGCCCTCCCAGGCCGCGACGGCCGCGATGCGCGATCCGTTTTGAAACGGATTAAACCCGTTGCGCGACATTAGGCTCAGTACGCTCGTTGCCGCAGATGATGACGGGCTCGTATAAGCTCCGTTGAAGGTCTCGCTCGATCCGTTGATGAAGAAGTGACTCCCGCCCGCTCCCGCCGCTTCGTCGACGGATATCGCCACGAGCGCCCAGGCGCCTTGCGGGACCGCGCCGGCTGAAGTCGCCGTCATCACCGAACTCGGGTTGTTGCTGACCTGGACGACCAGCAGCTCTGCCGACGTCAAGTGAAGCGAGACCCCGATCTGGTTATTGGTGTTGGCTCGCGTCGAGAACAGGCCATTGTTGGCGGTGAGATCGGGGATGTAGAGCCAGAACAGGAATGTGCACTTGGCGCCGCTCTTGTGCAGATTGTTCATCCACGTCTCGTTCGCCGAGTCGTAGGCGAACCAGTCGCCGCCGTCGAAAGCCCAATAGGCCCCGAGCGTGCCCGGCGTGCCGGTGAAGGCAGGGTCGCTGCCTTCGCTGCTGCCGGTGGCGCCGAGATAGAAGTCGTAACCGCCACCGGAGCGGTCGAGCCAGGACTGCCCGCTGGCGTAGCTGCGCGCGTCGGCGGCATCGAGGATGAGCTTGCAGCCGGACGCGAGCCGCAGCCGCTTGACGACCCGGTCGAGCCGCAGCGAATTGTTGGCACCGGGCGGCGGCACGAACATCATTGCAGCGCCTGCACGTTCAGCACCGAGACGGCGTTGACTCGCCGCACCGTGCAAAGGAACTTATGGCCGTTGGTGGCGGTGAAGGCGTCGCCCTGCACCGTGCCGAAGCCGGACGTGGTGATTGCGCCGGCGCTGGCGCCGTTGGTAATCAGCGCCTCGTAGCAGCCGTCGTTGCCCGGTGGCGCCAGCGTGTGCGCGCCGTTGTTGGTGTAATACTGCAGCGGCCGGTCGCCCGGATCGGGCGTGACGGTGCCCGATGAAATCGTGCCGAGATCCTTGGCGGTGACACGCACGCCGCCAGCTAGTGTCTGGTCCTCGACATTGAGCTTGGCGGTATTGGCTTCGGCCGCGTCGAGATGGCTCTTAGTGACGAGCTGGTTCGCATCGGAAAGTGTGAGCGCGGCGGGCAGCGTGACGAGGCCGGTGTCCTTGTCCACGCGCAGCGCGAAAATCCACGTGGTGCCGTCGGGCGAGACTTTCACCTGGAGGTCGTCGTCGCCGATCAGGCCGAGTTCGGCGCGGCCGGAAAAATTATTCTGCAAGAGAAACGAAAGTGTCTTGGCGGCGCTTTCCTTGGAGAGCTTGTAGCGCAGATCGCCGTCGCCGCCCTCGGCCACGGTCTTAGCCACCCAAAGTGCGTTGTTGAGCTTGGCGGCGAAAGGATTGGTCGTGTCGGCGCTGGTGCCGACGCCGAGTAGCGCGAGGTTCTGCAGCTCGGAAATATCGCCGACGACGTCGAGAGCGCTCTCCCAGGAATCGCCGTCCCAGGCCAGAAGAACGCTTTCATCCACCACATAGGCGAGCCAGCCGGTGGCGGGCGCGCTGAACTGCCAGCCGCCGTCCTGCCAGGCGGCGATCGCGTTGCCGTGGCCGGCCCAGGCGCCGGTTGGGCTCGGGCTCGCCTTCACCAGCCAGCGCTGGCCTTCGCCGGGCGAGCCGGGCGGCGTATTGAGATCGCGGTCGAGGACCGCGAGTTGCACCAGCGTATCGAGCAGGCGCAGCGCCTCGTTATGGATGACGTGCTTCTGCGCCTGGCCCGCTTCGATGAAGGGCAGGCCGAGATTGGAAGTGGGGGGCATGTGGAATTGCCTCAGTGGAGTCATTCCGGGCGAGCGCCGCATTGGCGGCGCGAGGCCTGGAATCCATAATCGCCGACGCTGCGAAAGAAACGACGACGGTGGCTATGGATTCCGGCCCTCGCCTCGCTTCGCGCGGCTCGACCGGAATGACTGGTTAGAGCTCCAGAGTAACCGCGCGCGCCCTGCCCGGCCCCACGATGGCCGAGAGCTGGGCGACGCGAATGGAGAGCGAAGTCTGCGGCGCGCCGAAATCAGCGAGTTCGTCGGCAGCGGCATAGAGCGCTTCGGGCGAAGCGGTTTCGATGGTGCGGGCGACCTCGCCGCCGTCGAGGATTTCCACCCGGTAGGCTTCGGCTGCTTCGTTGAGCGGGACTTCCAGCGCTTCCCAGCCGTCGCCATTCATGCGCGTGCGGCGGATCCAGCGGATGCGAACGCCGTCATCGGTGCGCTCGCCGCGCAGGTGCGCCGGGCTCCAGGGCAACAGCGCCGTGGATGTTACCGTCGCGCTCAAGCTCGTCATGCGCGGATCGCCCACGTCAACGTCGGCCGGGCCGACGCGGTAGTCGAAGCTGCGGCCGACGAGGTCGAGGCTTTTGGCGACCGGCACCAGCGCGCGGTCCAAGAGCACGAAGCGCGCGTCCGCGGGCAAGGGATCGGACATCGCCCATTCGCTGCCGAGCTGACCGCGCAGGAGGCGCGACAAGAGATAAGTCCGCTCATCCACGAGTTCGGCATTGGCGAACTGGATCACTTCCCACTCGCCATCGGCGCGGCGCAGCGCCGCGGCGTTGGCGCCGGCGAGCACGGCCAAATCCGGCTGCGACGACAGCGCGCCTCCAGAAAGCTTCACGCGGAACGAGTTGGTCCGGTCCCAGCAAGCGGTAGGGCCGGCCGCAAGATCGTCGAGCGTCTCGCCGGTGATGGCCGGGAGCGCGGCCAGCGCGATGCGTTCGAACGAAGCGCCGTTCGAGCGCCAGACCGCGAGCGCGCGCGGCCAGGGCGAAACGCGGGCGGCGAAGTGCTGCAGCCCCGCCTCGCCCTCGATGTCGAGCACCGGGAGATCCAGCACGGTCACCTCGGGCGGGCCCGCGGCCGGCGGCACCGTGGTGGTGCCTGTGCGCGGCGTGCGCGCGGCTACCGCGAACACTTCCGGATCGATGGTGCGGGCGCGGACGGCGCGGCTCTCGGCATCGACGATCTCGCTTAGCTCAAACAGCCGCGTGCGGCCGCGATAGTCGAGCGAGACCACGTCGCCGGGCGCGAGCGCGAGCCGGCTCGGCAGCAGCGAAAATTCCGCGCGCTCGCGGCCGGCCCACAAATCCTGCAGCCAGATGTCGGCGGCGCGCTCGGCGACCGCGTCGTTGGTGACCAGCGCCAAGTCCGCTCTCGCCTGGCGGCGGCTCGAGCCCACCAGGCGGCGCGACAGCACGGTGGAGCGGCGAAAATCGCCGGCGATCTCGGTGTAGCCCAGCGTGATTTCCAGCGGCAGCTCGGTTTCCTGCGCGCGCACGATGCGGCAATCGGCTTTGTTGTCCTCGACGACCAATTCCTCGTCGGTGAGCGCCGCGACCGCGCCTCCGCCGCGCGGGCGGAAGCGGATGGTTTCGTCCTCGATGGCGTCGAATGCGAATGCAAGCGCGAGCGGCTCCAGCGCCGCGCGCGCCGACATGGGCCGGTCCAAGACATAGCCGTCGGCGACCGCACGCAGGCCTGCAGCGTCGGCGTTTTCGATTTCGTAATCGGCGAGCACGGCGCCGACAAGATCGTCGAGCGGCGCCGATCCGAGGCGGCCGGTGAGCCAGTGGCCGGTCTCCCAGTTCGGGCCATCGGCCCAGACTTCGAGCGCAAACGGAAACGCCGGATAAGGCCGCGCGTCCCAGGTCCAGGGGAAAATGCCGGCGGGATCGAGCATGCGATCCGAATAGACGGACGAAATCGGATTGTCGGTTTCGCTCGCGCCCCAATCGGGATCGAAGCTCGCGAGCACCGCCTCGTGATAGCGGCGCTGGATCAGGTCGTCGCGGCGGCGATTGGAGAAATACGGATAGCCGCCGGCGGAAGACTTCGCATCGGGGAAGACGTTGGGCTGGTTCGAACCCTTGTCCACGGCGGGGCAGCCGACTTCCGTGAGGCGGATCGGTTTCGACTCGGGAACCCATGCGGTAGGCGCACCGAGCTCGACGCCGCCGACGCGCTCGAAATGCGGCTGGCTCCACCAGCTCCACAAATCCTTGGCGCGGTGGATCCAGGGCTTGGCATAGGCACCGTCGGTGATCGGGGTGCGCGCCTGGGCGCGGCGGGCGTCGTTGTCGGCATAGTAGAAGTCGTAGCTCTCCCCTGCCCGCAGGTTCGCGCGCAGGTATGAGGGCTCGTGGATGGTGCTCGCGAGCGCCGCATCGAGATGCGTGTTGCCGTCGCGCCAGTCGGAGAGCGGCGCATAATAATCAACGCCAACGAAGTCGATCGCGTCGGAGGCCCAGAGCGGGTCGAGCGGGAAGC
>JAYUHJ010000250.1:0-1794 GCA_043767065.1 Hyphomicrobiales bacterium
CCGCTGATGCGCGGCTTCGTCGACCGGATGATGGCGCTCGAAGGCAAAGACGGCATCCTCTCGGTTTCCGCCGTGCACTGCTTCCCCTACGCCGATGTCGCGGAACTGACGAGCCGCATCCTCGTCGTTGCCGACGGCGACAAGGCGAAGGCCGATGCGCTGGCGACGAAACTCGGCGAGGAGTTCGTCTCGATGCGCGGTAGGACCACGCCGGAGTTCCTCACGGTCGCCGATGGTGTCAAGGCGGGCATGGCGTTCGACGGCGCCCCGGTGGTCATCGCCGACCCCGCCGACAACGCCGGCGGTGGCGCGCCGTCGGACAACACCTCGATCCTGCGCCAGCTCATCGAGATGAAGGCGGACAACGCCGCCATCGGCCCGATCTGGGATCCGATCGCGGTGCGCCTGTGTTTCGATGCCGGCGCCCGCGCCCGGTTCCCGTTGCGTTTCGGCGGCAAGACCGGCCCGGCCTCCGGCCAGCCGGTCGACGCGCTGGTCGAAGTAACGGCGCTTGCCCGCGATTGCTGGCAGCGTTTTGGACCGACCCTGGTACCGCTCGGCGACTGTGCGGCGATCCGCATCGGCGGTATCGACGTGGTTCTGATCACCAAGCGTACGCAGGCGCTCGGCCTGGAGCTGTTTTCGAACCTGGGCATTGATCCGCTGAGCCGCAAGATCCTGGTGGTGAAATCAACCAACCACTTCATGGCCGCCTATGGGCCGATCGCGAGGAAAGTCATCTACATCGACTCGGATGGCCCACTCGCCCGCGACTACCGGAAGCTGCCGTACACCAAGCTGCAGCGGCCCATCTGGCCGCTCGACGCCGAGACCAGCCCCGGCCTGATCTTCTGAAACCCTCCCCGAGGACTGCGAACGTGTCATTGCCCTCTCTGAGCGCCCTGTCGGCCACCGAGCTGCGGCGCATGATCGGCGCCAAGGAGATTTCACCGGTCGAGCTGCTCGCGTCGTGCATCGCCCGGATCGAGGCGCTCGACCCGGCGGTCAACTCGATCGCGGCCAAAGCCTACGGCCGCGCCCGCACCGAGGCAAAGGCGGCGGAGGCGGCAGTTCTGAGGGGCGCGCCGCTCGGCCGTCTGCACGGGCTGCCAATCGGCATCAAGGACCTGCAGGACACCGAAGGCGTGCTTACCACCCAGGGCTCGCCGCTGTACCGCAACCACGTGCCGTCGCGGGATTCGGCGCAGGTGGCGCTGGTCCGCTCGGCCGGCGCGATCGTGACGGCGAAGACGAACGTGCCGGAATTCGGCGCCGGGGCCAACTCGCGCAATCCGGTCTGGGGTGCTACCGGCAACCCCTTCGACCCGTCGCTGATCGCCGGCGGCTCATCCGGCGGATCGGCTGTGGCGCTCGCCTGCGACATGCTGCCGCTTTGCACCGGTTCCGATACCGGCGGGTCGCTGCGCATCCCGGCGGCGATCTGCGGCGTGGTCGGCTTCCGGCCGTCGCCCGGGTTGGTGCCGATGGATGGCCGGCAGCTCGGCTGGACACCGATCTCCGTCGTGGGGCCGATGGGGCGCACCGTCGCCGATACCCGGATGTTGTTCGCCGCCCAGCTTGGCGTGGACAGCCGCGATCCGCTGTCACGCCCGCTCGACCCCGAGGCGGCCGCCACTGGGCGCTTGAGCGACCTTGGCCGGCTGCGGGTCGCCTGGACGACGGATTTCGCCCAGTGCCCGGTCAGCTCGGAGATCCGCGGCGTGATGCGCCGGCGCATGGCAGCGATGCGCCACCTGTTTCGCGCAGCGGACGAAATCACCTTCGACCTGGGCG
>JAYUHJ010000251.1:0-1791 GCA_043767065.1 Hyphomicrobiales bacterium
GCGGCAAGGGGCCGTACATTTTGGAAATGCAGACCTACCGCTATCGCGGACACTCCATGTCCGACCCGGCCAAATACCGGCCAAAGGAAGAACTGAACAAGTTCCGCACCGAGCACGACCCGATCGACATGGTGCGCGCGCGCCTGATCGAGACCAAGCGGGCGAGCGAGGACGAGCTGAAGAAGCTCGAGGCTGAAATCCGCAACACGATAAACGAGGCCGCCGAATTCGCCTCGCACGACCGCGAGCCCGATCCTTCGGAGCTGTGGACCGACGTGGTGCGTTGAGAGGTCGCCTGTGCCGATCGAAGTTCTGATGCCGGCGCTCTCTCCCACGATGGAGAAGGGCAACCTCGCCAAGTGGGTCAAGCACGAGGGCGAGAAGATCAAAGCCGGCGACGTGATCGCCGAGATCGAGACCGACAAGGCCACGATGGAAGTCGAGGCGGTCGACGAGGGCACGCTCGGAAAGATTCTCGTGGCCGAAGGCACCCAGGACGTTGCGGTAAATACGCCAATCGCGCTGATCCTGGTGGACGGCGAGGCTGCCAGCGCGCTGAACAGTGCGGACGTTTCCGCGCAGGAGCACGCCGCGGAATCGGCGCCGCCGGCTGAAGCCGAAAGCGGGCGCGCGCAGATCAACGAAGTCCCGATTTCACCCAGCCCGGCATCGAGCGCGCCGCCAACGCCCGCGATCCTCCCCGATGCGGACGTGCCGGCCGGCACCGAGATGGTGACGATCAGCGTTCGTGAAGCGCTGCGCGACGCCATGGCCGAGGAAATGCGCCGCGATAAGGACGTGTTCGTGATCGGCGAGGAGGTCGCGGAATATCAGGGCGCCTACAAGGTAACGCAAGGTTTGCTGCAGGAGTTCGGGCCAAAGCGCGTGATCGACACGCCGATCACCGAGCACGGCTTCGCCGGGCTCGGCGTCGGCGCGGCCATGGCGGGCTTGAAACCCATCGTCGAGTTCATGACCTGGAATTTCGCGATGCAGGCCATCGACCAGCTGATCAACTCGGCGGCCAAGACGCTCTACATGTCCGGCGGGCAGATGGCCTGCTCGATCGTGTTCCGCGGCCCGAACGGCGCGGCGGCGCGCGTCGCCGCCCAGCACAGCCAGGATTTTTCCGCCTGGTACTCGCACATTCCTGGTCTCAAAGTGGTCGCGCCCTATACAGCGGCGGACGCCAAGGGCCTGCTCAAGTCGGCGATCCGCGATTCGAATCCGGTCATCTTTCTCGAAAACGAAATTCTTTACGGAAAATCCTTCCCGGTTCCTAAGCTCGACGACTGGACGGTGCCGATCGGCAAGGCGCGCATCGCGCGGCCGGGCAAGGATGTGACGATCGTCGCGTGGTCCATGGGCATGACCTATGCGCTGGCCGCAGCCGAGGAGCTTGCGAAGCAAGGGATCGAGGCTGAGGTGATCGATCTTCGCACGCTGCGGCCCATGGACAGCGCGACCATCATCGAGTCGGTTAAGAAGACCAATCGCTGCGTCACCGTGGAAGAGGGCTGGCCGCAATCGGGCCTCGGCGCCGAGATCGCCGCGCGCATCATGGAGGAGGCGTTCGACTGGCTCGACGCGCCGGTGAAGCGCGTCTCGGCCAAGGACGTGCCGATGCCGTATGCCGCGAATTTGGAGAAGCTCGCGCTGCCTTCGGTCGCCGAGGTGGTCGCGGCGGCCAAAGCCGTCAGCTATCGCTGACGAGCGCGCATCATGCCGGTCAACATCCTCATGCCCGCGCTGTCTCCGACGATGGAGAAGGGCAATCTTGCCAAGTGGGTC
>JAYUHJ010000252.1:0-4327 GCA_043767065.1 Hyphomicrobiales bacterium
TCATCGTGGGCGCGGGCTCGGCTGGCTGCGTGCTGGCGAACCGCCTCTCGGCCGATCCCAATACGCGCGTGCTGCTGCTGGAAGCCGGCGGCAACGACAATTGGATTTGGTTCCACATCCCGGTCGGCTATCTCTACGGGATCGGCAATCCGCGCGGCGACTGGTGCTTCCAGACCGAGCCTGACGCGGGCCTGAACGGCCGCAGCCTCGCCTATCCGCGCGGCAAGGTGATCGGCGGCTCGTCCTCGATCAACGCCATGATCTATATGCGCGGACAGGCCGCCGACTACGACCATTGGCGCCAGCTCGGACTGCCCGGCTGGGGCTGGAACGACGTGCTGCCCTTCTTCAAGAAGCACGAGGACAGTTTCCTCGGGCCGAGCGACAGTCATTCGACTGGGGGCGAATTACGGGTCGAGTTTCCGCGCGTGCGCTGGGAGTTGCTCGAGATCATACGCAAAGCGGCGGAGCAGGTCGGCATCCCGCCGATTCAGGATTTCAACACCGGCGACAACGAAGGCTCCTGCTATTTCCACGTGAACCAGAAGCGCGGCCGGCGCTGGTCGGCGGTGCGCGCGTTCTTGAAGCCCGCGCTTGCCCGATCGAATCTGCGGCTTGAGACCGGCTGCATGGTCGAGGGCCTCGATTTCGAGGGACGCCGCGCCGTCAGCGTGCGCTGGCGCCAAGATGGAAAGCTGAAATCCGCGCGCGCGCGGCGCGAGGTCATTCTCGCCGCCGGATCGATCGGCACGCCGCAAATCCTGATGCTCTCGGGTGTCGGCCCTGCGGCGCATTTGCGCGAGCAGGGCATTCCGGTGGTTTTGGACAAGCCCGGCGTCGGCGGCAACCTGCAGGATCACCTGCAGCTGCGGCTGATCTTCAAGGTCGCGGGCATCAAGACGCTGAACGAGACGTATCTATCGCTGTTCCAGCGCGGGCTCATGGGCCTCGACTATGCGCTGCGCCGGCGCGGGCCGCTCACAATGGCGCCCTCGCAGCTCGGCCTATTCACGCGCTCGGACCCGTCGCGCGAGCGCGCCAATATCCAGTTCCATATCCAGCCGCTCTCGCTCGACCGATTCGGCGAGCCGCTGCATAGGTTTCCGGCGTTTACTTTGAGTGTGTGCAACCTGCAGCCCACGAGCCGCGGCGATGTGCGGCTGCGCTCCGTCGACCCCACGGCGAAACCCGTGCTCAAGCTCAATTACCTTTCGACCGACGAAGACCGGCGCGTCGCCGTCGACTCGATCCGCGTCGCGCGGCGGCTCGCGGCGGCGCCGGCGCTAAAGCCCTATCGGCCTTCCGAATATCTCCCAGGATCGAAGGTCGGCGACGACGAAGCCTCGCTGATCAAGGCCGCCGGCGACATCGGCACCACGATCTTCCATCCGGTCGGCACGGCCAAGATGGGCCGCGAGACCGATCCCATGGCGGTAGTGGATGGACGGCTGCGCTTCATCGGGCTCGAGGATCTCCGCATCGTCGATGCCTCGATCATGCCGACGGTCACGTCGGGCAATACCAACGCGCCTACTTATATGATCGCCGAAAAGGGCGCGGCGATGATCCTGGAAGACGCGCGGCGCTGACGCCGCCTCACTTCGCCGGGTTCAGCACCCGCACCGGCTTTCCGGCGATCCAGGCAACGATGTCCTCGACCGCTTGGCCGTAGAAAATCTCATAGGTGTCTTCGCTGACATAGCCCAAGTGCGGCGTCGCGACCACGTTATCGAGTTTCCGGAACAGATGTTCCGCCGGAAGCGGCTCGATGTCGTAGACGTCGAGGCCAGCACCGGCAATCTTGCGCCCGCCCAAAGCTGTAATCAGCGCGCGCTCGTCCACGATCGGTCCGCGCGAAGTGTTGATCAGGTAGGCATCGGGCTTCATCAGCCCGAGCTCGCGCGCGCCGATCATGCCGCGTGTGCGTTCGCTCAGCACCAGATGAATGGTCACAATGTCCGAAGTGCGCAGCACGTCGTCGAGCGAAGGCGCCAGCTCGGCCCCGGCCGCGTCGCAGCGCTCGCGGGTCAGGTGCTTGCTCCAGGCCAGTACGTTCATCTCGAACGCCTTGCCGACACGGGCGACGCGCGAGCCGAGGCGGCCGAGACCGATTATGCCGAGGCGTTTGCCTTTGAGATCGCCGCCGACGCTGTTTTGCCAGCGCCCACCGCGGCGCAACTCATCGCTTTCAAAAGGAATTTTCCGCAACAGCGAGAGAATCAATCCCCACGCGAGCTCGGCGGTCGGGTGAACGGAGCCGTCGGTGCCGCACACCATCACCCCATGCTTCGAGGCCGCCTCCAGATCGATCGCCGCATTGCGCATGCCGGTGGTGACCAGGAGCTTGAGCTTGGGCAGCTTGGCGAACAGCCCCCGGTCGAACGGCGTGCGCTCGCGCATGGCAACCACGATCTCGAAATCGGCGAGCGCCTTGGCGAGCTGGTCGCGATCGGCGATGTGCTCGTTGAATACCTGCACCCTGGTATGGGCCGCACTCCAGTCGGCGAACTTGAGCGCGGCGTCTTGATAATCGTCGAGAATCGCGACGGGCATGATTCGAATCCGGCCTGCTCAGCGCGCCGCCGCGAGGATCATGGCGGCGCCCTTCTCGGCGATCATCATGGTCGGTGCGTTGGTGTTGCCGGAGGTGACGGTGGGCATCACGGAGGCATCGACCACGCGGAGTCCGTCGAGGCCGATCACCTTGAGGTTCGCATCGACCACCGCCAGTGGATCGGATGGGAGCCCCATCTTGGCGGTACCGACCGGGTGGAAGATCGTGGTGCTCACCTCGCCGGCCGCCCGCAAGAGCGCCGCCTCGTCGTTATCGCGCGTGGCGGGGCCGGGCGTGAGTTCCTCCGGCTTGTAGGGCGCGAGCGCGGCCTGGCGCATCATCTTGCGCGTGACGCGGATGGAATTGGCCGCCACGCGCTTGTCGCGCTCGGTCGAGAGATAATTGAACTGCAGCGACGGATGCACCGTGGGATCGGCGCTCTTCAGTCTGAGCGCGCCGCGGCTCGTGGGCCGCAGGTCATAGACCGACATGGTGATGCCGGGATAAGGATCGAACGCGCCGCCATAGACGGTGCCGCTGCGCGAGTAAGGCACGACGTTATAGCCAAGATCGGCGCGCTCCTCGCCCGAATGCGAGCGCGCGAAAATCCCGAGCGTCGACGGCGCCATGGTCAGCGGGCCGGTGCGGAACAGCGCGTATTCGAGCCCCATCATGGCGCGGCCGATCAGCGAGTTATAACGCTCGTTCAGCGTCTTGATGCCCTCGAGCCGGTATTGCATCCGCACTTGCAAATGGTCGTGGAGATTGCCGCCGACGCCGGGCTTGTCGAGCACCGTCGCGATGCCGTGCTCGGCCAGATGCGCGCCGGGGCCGACGCCGGAAAGCAGCATGAGTTGCGCGGAGCCGATCGAGCCTGCGGACAGGATTACCTCGCCTTTCGCGCGCGCCGTTTTCGACACTCCGCCTTGGCGATACTGGATTCCGGCGGCGCGTTTGCCGTCGAAGACTATCCGCTCGCACAGCGTTTCGGTCTCGAGCTTGAGGTTTGGGCGCTTCAGCACCGGCTTGAGAAAAGCGTCGGCCGAGCTCCAGCGCCAGCCGTTCTTTTGCGTGACTACATAATCACCCATGCCTTCGTTGTCGCCGGCATTGAGATCGCCGATCCAGCGTACCCCCATCTGCTCAGCGGCGCGGCGCACGATATCGACGATGGTCCAGCCGACGCGCTGCTGCTCGACGCGCATCTCGCCGCCGGCGCCGTAAAGCTCGCTGGCGCCGAGGTAATAGTCCTCGTGCTTGGTGAAATGGGGCAGCACGTCGTTCCAGCCCCAGCCGGTGAGGCCGAGCTGGCGCCAATGGTCGAAATCCGCCGCCTGGCCGCGGATATAGACCATGGCGTTGATCGACGAAGAGCCGCCGATCACCTTGCCGCGCGGGCAGAAGATCGCGCGGTCGCCGAGGCCCTTCTCCTTTTCGGTGGTGAAGCACCAATCGGCGCGCGGGTTGCTGACGGCGTAAAGGAACCCGCAGGGGATGTGGAACCAGATCCAGTTGTCGCGCGTGCCGGCTTCGAGGATCAGCACGCGGTTCCTGGGATCGGCGGAGAGGCGGTTGGCGAGCACGCAGCCTGCGGAGCCCGCGCCGACGATGATGTAATCGAACTCTTCGCTATCCATCGGCGTGTGGGCCCCGTCCCGTCCGGTATTTTAGCAATTATGCGGAGGGCTTCCTATACTCGCAACCCACAGCACGCGCCATTGCAGGAGGATGCCGGAATGAAGCGCAAGCTCAGGAGCAACTTCGACTATGGCA
>JAYUHJ010000253.1:0-4316 GCA_043767065.1 Hyphomicrobiales bacterium
GAAATAGGCGCAGGTATAGACCATCTCCTTGTCGAGCCAGAGCGCGTAGAACTCGTTGGAGGCGTCGTAGTGATAGTGGATGTTGTCCTTGTCCTCGACCGCGTCGCGCTGGCTCGGCTGGTCGGATCGGATGTTCTCGAGCGGCCATGGTCCGCCACGCGGCACGAACAGGAATTGCAGCGCGGTGCCGAGCAGCGTCCCCCATTGCAATTCGCTGCGGATTTCGCGCGTGCGAACTTTCGGCCGCTTTGCTACGAGATCGAACAGCGTGCCGTTCACGACATCGACGCGCGCCGTGGCCCAGAGATTGGCCAACGTGCCGATCTTGGGCTTGCGCAACAGCGCCGCGATCGCCCCCTCGTCGGCGAACGAGACCGCAAATCCGTCACGCGGATAGTCCGCCGGCACCCGCGAGCCGTCCCACAACACGAATCCGAATTCGAGCTTGAGCCGCTCGTGCGCGTGTTCGAGCAACCGCCGGAAGCTTTCGAGCCGTTTGGCTGAACTCATGATCACAATCTTGTTCGGTGGATCGGCGCGGGCGGGCAGTCAGAAGTCGGAGGCGATCCCCTTCTTCTCCCAGTCGCCGTAGCGCACGGGGTCGGGCCCCTTGGGGCCGCCATGCTCCGTCGGGCGGCTCTTGGTCCGCGCGTCGATCTCGCCGCGGCGCGCTTCGGCTTCGGCGATGGCGCGCTCGGCGGCAGGCGACGGCTTGGTCGGTTTGCTACGCACGCGACTGAGTTCCTAATGAGCCCGGAAATCCAATTGCGGGCACGGGTCTAGCGTGCCCCGCTCGGCCCGGCAACCGCCTCCTTGGTTGCACTCCTTGCGCGCACTCCTTGTGCACACTCCTTGCGCGCATCTGGGCGCCATCCCATCTTCCAGCGACGGAACGCGGCTTTGCGCGCCGCGCCGGAGGAAACCATGAATTACTTCAAGACCGCGATCCTGCTTGCCGGCATGACCGCCCTGTTCATGGGCGTCGGCTACCTGATCGGCGGCCAGGCGGGCATGCTGTTAGCGCTCGTTGTGGCGGCGGGCATGAATCTCTTCGCTTACTGGAATTCCGACAAGATGGTGCTCGCCATGCAGGGCGCCCAGGAGATCGACGAGTCCGCCGCACCTGAACTGTTCCGCATGGTCAAGCAACTCGCCGACAATGCCGGGCTGCCCATGCCGCGCGTGTACGTGATGGAAAATCCGCAGCCCAATGCCTTCGCCACCGGCCGCAATCCGCAGAACGCAGCGGTCGCCGTGACCACCGGGCTCATGCAGACGTTGAAGCCCGAAGAAATCGCCGGCGTCGTGGCCCACGAGCTCGCGCACATCAAAAACCGCGATACGCTGACCATGACGATCACCGCGACGCTCGCCGGCGCGATCTCGATGCTGGCCAACTTCGGCATGTTCTTCGGCGGCAACCGGAACAACAACCCGACGGGCGCGATCGGCTCGATCGCGCTCATGATCCTGGCACCGCTCGCCGCAATGGTCGTGCAGATGGCGATCAGCCGCTCGCGCGAATACGAAGCCGACCGCGGCGGCGCCGAGATTTCAGGCCGGCCGCTGTCGCTTGCCTCGGCACTGCAGAGGCTTTCTCACGCCGCCGAGCAGATTCCGAACCAAGCCGCCGAGGCCAATCCTGCGACCGCACACCTCTTCATCGTCAATCCGCTGTCGGGCCAGCGCATGGACAATCTGTTCTCGACCCATCCGGCGACCGAAAACCGCATCGCCGCGCTCGAAGCGATCGCCCAGGAAATGGGCGATACCGGCCGCGTATCTACACTCGCCGCCGACTCACCGAGAAATCCCTGGCAGCGTGCCCGCGCACGCGGACCCTGGGGCTGAGTTGACCTCGTGAACGCCGCGCCCGGCGCGCCATCGGAGGTGCCGGGCCTCGCCGCCCGCCGCCTCGCGGCGCAGGCGCTCGTCGAAGTGCTGCACCGCCACCGGCCGCTCGACGGCGCGCTCGACCATTCCACTCTGCCGGGTCTCGCGGCGCTTCCCGAGCGCGACCGCGCGCTGGTGCGCATGATCGTGGCGACCGTGTTGCGCCGCCTCGGCAGCATCCGCGCCTTGCTCGATCGTTTTCTCACGCGCGGCCTGCCCGAAAACTCGCCGCGTATCGAAGCCGCGCTGCTCGTGGGTGCCGGGCAGATTCTCTTCCTCGAAGTACCCGATCACGCCGCCGTCGATCTCTCCGTGCGCCTCGTGGAGGCCGAGCAGGGCGGCCGTTATTCCGGACTTACCAACGCAGTGTTGCGCCGCTTCGCGCGCGAGGGCCGTGCCGCGCTCGAAACACTCGATCCCTCGATCGACACACCGCCTTGGCTATTCGAGCGCTGGACCCGCGCATATGGCGCCGACACCGCGCGCGCCATCGCCGCTGCTCACCGCATCGAGCCGCCGCTCGATCTCTCGGTCAAGGACGACGCCCCGGTTTGGGCCGAGCGGCTCGGCGGCAAGCTGCTTGCTACCGGCACCGTTCGCCTGCTGGCGCACGGGCCGGTTCCGGCGCTGCCGGGCTACACCGAAGGTGCCTGGTGGGTGCAGGATGCGGCGGCAAGTCTGCCCGCGCGGCTGCTCGGCGACGTCAAAGGGCTTCGCGTCGCCGATCTGTGCGCCGCGCCCGGCGGCAAGACCGCGCAACTCGCAGCGCGCGGCGCGCGCGTCACCGCGGTGGATCGCTCGCCGGCCCGCCTCGCTCGCCTCAAGGAAAATCTCGCTCGTCTGCGGCTCGATGCCGGAGTCGTCGAGGCCGACGCCACCAAATTTCGCGCCGAACCGTTCGACGCCGTGCTGCTCGACGCGCCGTGCATGGCCACCGGCACCATCCGTCGCCATCCCGATCTGCCGTGGAACCGGCGCGCCGAAGACCTCACGGCGCTTACTGCATTGCAGTCGCGCCTGCTTGATCGCGCCGCCGAGCTCGTCCGCACCGGCGGGCTCCTCGTTTATGCCACCTGCTCGCTCGAGCCCGAGGAAAACCAATCGCAAATCGAGGCAATGCTCGCGCGCCATAACGATTTCGTGCGTGTGCCGATTCGGGCCGAAGAAGTCGGTGGCGTTAACGATTTTGTCGGCACTGCTGGCGATCTGCGCACGCTGCCCTGCAACCTGGCCGATCCGGAGCCGCGGTTGGCGGGCTGCGACGGGTTCTATGCCGCGCGGCTTCGTAAACAGTGACAATAGCGCCACAATTGGAGACGCGCGCCGGCTTCGCTATGGTGTCGCACCCCACCTGAGATGGGGAAACCGGGGCTGAGGAGAGATGGCGGCGATGGCCCGTGAGGCTATGGCGGAACGCACGCGGCTTGCACTCTTCGTCGCTGGCCAGCGCTGGCGGCGGCTGGTCACGCGCATCACCGCCAATCCGCTCTATCGCTGGCGCCTGGCGCTGAAGGTTCCCGACCGCCTCCTGATCGCACCGCAGGAGCTGCGTACCGGCGACCCGACTTTGGCGAGTGAAATCTATGCCGGCCGTTTCGCCTTCGTCGGCAAGGTGGTGGCGACCGAGGGCCGCTCGCCGTTCGAGCTGGAACCGCCGTCGCGCGAATGGGCGGAAGTGCTGCTGGGCTTCGCCTGGCTTCGGCACCTGCGCGCAGCCGGCACATCCATCGCACGGCAGAACGCGCGCGCCCTCGTCAACGACTGGATTTTGTTGCAGGGCGGCTACCATCCGGTCGGCTGGGAGCCGGAGATCGTTGCGCGCCGAGTCGTATCGTGGATCACCCAGGCGCCCTTGATCCTGCAAGACGCCGATCACGCTTTCTATCGCGCTTTCCTGAAGAGCCTGACGCGCCAGGTGCGCTACTTGCGCCGCGCGATGGGCGAGACCCGCGACGGTTATCCGCGGCTGCTTGCAGCGGTGGCGTTCACCTTCGCCGGCCTCTGCCTTGCCGATCAGACGCGGCTGCTGCGCACGGCGGCCAAGCGGCTCGCCGACGAGCTCGACCGGCAGATCCTGCCCGATGGCGGCCACATCGGCCGCAACCCGGGCGTCTTGATCGAGATTTTGCTCGATCTGCTGCCGCTGCGGCAGGCGTTCGAAGCGCGCAACCTGCCGCCGCCGCCGGCGCTGCAGAACGCCATCGACCGCATGATGCCGATGCTGCGCTTCTTCCGTCACGGCGACGGCGCCTTCGTACAGTTCAACGGCATGGGGGCGACGCCGGCCGATCTCTTGGCCACGGTGCTGGCCTATGACGACGCGCGCGGCGCGCCGGTTTCGAACGCGAGCTACTCGGGCTACCAGCGGCTCGACGCGGGAACCAGCCTCGTCATCGCCGACACCGGCACGCCGCCGCCCTTCC
>JAYUHJ010000254.1:0-1782 GCA_043767065.1 Hyphomicrobiales bacterium
CCGCTATCTGCTCGCCGCCGGCGCGGACGAGCACGTCGATGCGCTTGTGGCGCTGCCCTTCTTTCTGGCGCTGCGCGCCACGATCCGCGCCCGCGTCGCGCTCGATAAGCGCAAGCTTGTGGAAGGCAATGAGCGTGCGAAGACCGAAGATGAGGCACGCGACTATAGTGCGCTCGCCGCGCGGCTGATCGCGCCGCCCAAGCCGCGGCTAGTGGCAGTCGGAGGGCTCTCCGGCACCGGCAAGAGCGCGCTCGCCGCGTCGATCGCGCCCTTTCTTTTGCCGGCGCCGGGCGCGGTGCATCTGCGCTCCGACATCGAGCGCAAGTGGCTGTTCAATGTGGGCGAGACCGAGCGGCTGCCCGAGACCGCCTATGCACAAGACGTCACAGCGAAAGTCTATGCGCGGCTCGTCGAACTCGCCCGCCGCACGTTGCGCGCGGGCCATTCCGCGATCGTCGATGCAGTGCATGCGCGGCCGGAAGAACGCGATACGATCGAGAGCGTGGCGAAGCAAGCTGGGGTGACGTTCGACGGCCTCTGGCTTGAGGCGGCGCTCGATACGCGCGTGGCGCGCGTGGGCGCGCGGGTGGCGGACGCATCGGACGCCGACGCCAAGGTCGTCCGCGAGCAGGAGAAGTTCGATGCGGGCGCGATTTCATGGCGCAAGGTCGAGGCGGGGGCTGAGCTCACGGACGTGACCGCGACGGCCCGGCGCGCGCTAAACCTTTAGTCGTCATTCCGGTCGCGCGCGCAAGCGCGCGGGCCGGAATCCATAACCACCGAATTCTCGAAAATGCACCTTCCGAGGTTATGGATTCCGGGCTCGCGGACTACGCCCGCGCCCCGGAATGACAGAGAATGAATAGAGGCGGCAATCTGCTAGGGTCGATTTCGGAGGATTCCCATGGTCGCCATGCCGGCGCCGGACCAGGACGTGCTTGCGCGCCGCGCCGAGATCGTGGCGGCTTTGCGCAAGATTATCCCCGGCGAGGCGGTGATCGATTCGGAGGCCGGTATGCGGCCCTACGAGTCCGATGGGCTCACGGCCTATCGGCAGCTTCCGATGGTGGTGGCGCTACCCTCGACCACCGAGCAGGTTTCGAAAATTCTGCGCTACTGCCACGCCAACGGGGTGCGCGTGGTGCCGCGCGGCGCGGGCACTTCGCTCTCGGGTGGCGCACTGCCTCTGGCCGACGGAGTTCTGCTCGGGCTCGCGAAGTTCAACCGCATTCTCGATATCGATTATGAGAATCGCATCGTGGTCGCGCAGCCGGGCGTGACTAATCTCGGCATTTCCAACGCGGTCGGTGAGCGCGGTTTCTACTACGCACCCGACCCCTCGTCGCAGATCGCCTGCACCATCGGCGGCAATGTCGCGGAAAATTCCGGCGGCGTGCATTGCCTGAAATACGGCCTCACCGTGCACAACATCCTGATGCTGAAAGTGGTGACCATGGACGGCGAGCTGCTCAGCATTGGCGCTGAAACACTGGATACGCCCGGCTACGACCTGCTGGCGCTAATGTCCGGCTCGGAAGGTATGTTGGGGATCATCGTCGAGGTGACGGTAAAGCTGCTGGCAAAACCAGAACGTGCGCAGGTGATACTGGCCGCGTTTGACGATGTGGAGAAAGCGGGCGTAGCCGTTGGCGCGATCATCGCCGCCGGTATTATTCCCGCCGGACTGGAGATGATGGACAAGCTGGCAATACAGGCGGCGGAAGACTTTGCCCATGCCGGTTATCCGCGCGATGCCGAGGCGATACTGCTGTGCGAACTCGA
>JAYUHJ010000255.1:0-40674 GCA_043767065.1 Hyphomicrobiales bacterium
GATCCACGTGCGCGTCGTCGCGGAAGATGAAGCCGGGCGCGCCGCCGGTGGCAGCGATCTCGGGCGCCATAGTCTCCTCGGTGTCGGGTCCGCCGGTCGTGATCTGGATGGTGCCGAGGCGGTTCTGTTCGATGTTCTGCGTGTAGCTGCCGAGCTGGCCCGCTGGAAAATGCGCCGCCTCGATGCGGCCGCCGCTCTTTTCGTTCAAGAGCTTGGTCCAGTTCTCGAACGCCATCGTGAGCGGCGAGCCGATCGCCTCGTTGTGCGCGATGCGGCAGGCGATCTTCGCCTGCGCCGCGGCGCTGCCGATCAGTGCCGGCATGGCGATGGCAACGCCGCCGATCTGAACGAAGCGACGACGAGAAATATTGTGCGATTTCATGTGAGCGTCCTCCCGTCCCTAGTTCTTGCTTTCATTGGGGGAGGATCGTAACTAGAATACTAGTATGGAAGCAAGTCCCATAGCCGTTCCGCGCGCCTTCGCTCGTGCCGCCGTCCCTACGGTGGCCAAGGAAGTGTTTTCGCTGCTCTACGAAAAAATCATCCGGGGCGAATGGTTGCCGGGTCATCGATTGTCGGAAAACGAAGTAGCCCAGTCGCTGGGCGTCAGCCGTACGCCGGTGCGCGAGGCCTTGATCCGCCTCGGCCAGGTCGGTCTGGTCAGCGCCTATCCGCAAGTCGGGACCGTCGTGTCGCCGATCCGGTTGTCCGAGGTCTATGACAATCAATTTCTGCGCGAGACGATCGAGTGCCGCACCGTGAGCGTCGCGGCCGAACGATGCACCGACAAGGCGGCCACCGAACTCCGGGAACTCATCGAGCGCCAACTGAATTGTTGCATCCCCGGCCGCGAGGCGGAATTTTTCGCGCTCGACGACGCGATGCATCGCTATCTGATCGAGCTTGCCGGCCGGCCCGCGATCTGGCGCGTGCTGCGTGATGCCAAGGCGCAGCTCGACCGAGTGCGGCATTTATCGCTGCATGATGTCGCTTGGATTCGAAGAAACATCGCAGAGCACCAGGAGATCGTGCATCAGGTGATCGAGCGCAACGGAGACGGTGCGGCGGTAGCGATGCGCAAGCATCTCTCGAACGTGTTCCAAACGATCGAGCGAATTTCGCGGGAGAACCCGCAGTTTTTCGAAGCTCCACACACCGAGGCCGCCGCCGAAACAGGAGCGTAACGGTTCATGGAGCAAACTTTTTAATGGAACAGACTTGGCGCTGGTTCGGGCCCGCGGATGCCGTCACGCTCGCCGCTGCTGCTCAGGCGGGAGCGACCGGCATCGTGACGGCGCTGCACGATATCCCGGCCGGCGAGGTCTGGACCGTCGAGGCGATCAACGAGCGCAAACGATTGATCGCCGCCGATCCATCGCTCGGTCTGCAATGGAGCGTGGTCGAAAGCCTCCCGGTGGCCGAAGCGATCAAGATCGGCGAAGGCGATCTTATGACGCTGTTCGACGCTTACAGCACGTCGCTCAGGAACCTAGCGAAATGTGGCATTCGGACGGTCTGCTACAATTTCATGCCGGTACTCGACTGGTGCCGCACCGATCTTGCGGCTCCGGTCCGCGGTGGCGGACTGGCGCTGCGCTTCAACGTGCATGAGTTTGCCGCCTTCGACTGCCTGATGCTGGAACGGCGCGGCGCCGAGGCGGACTATTCTTCAGCGGTTCTGGATCGCGCGCGCGCCTGGTTTGCCCGCGCCTCGGAAAGCGACAAGAAGCGCCTGATCGCCAACATCATGGCGGGTCTGCCCGGCGCTTTCGACCGCTATGACGTGCTTGGGCTGCGGGTCGCGCTGCGCCGCTACAAGGGTATTGGGCCCGCGGAGCTGCGCGCCAATCTTGCTCGATTTTTGCGCGAAGTTGTTCCTGTGGCGGAGGAGGTCGGCGTCCGGCTCGCCATCCATCCTGACGACCCCCCTCGCCCGCTCTTGGGTCTGCCGCGCGTGGTGAGTAGCGCCGAAGACATCGCCTTTGTTCTTGCCGCCCATGATGCCGAAGCGAACGGGCTCACGTTCTGCACCGGATCGCTCGGCGCGTCGCACGCCAACGATGTGCCGCAAATGGCCAAGCATTTCGCGGGGCGAATTCACTTCGCGCATTTGCGGAACGTACAGAAAGACAATGACGGCTCGTTCGGTGAAGCCGAGCATCTCGGCGGCGACACGGATATGGTCGCGGTCGTTGCAACGCTGCTGGAGGAACAGGAACGCCGGCGGCTGGCGGGCGATCCGCGCTGGCGCATCCCGTTCCGGCCCGATCACGGCCATCAATTGCTCGACGACGTGGGCAAGCCGACGCACCCGGGATATCCGGCGATCGGGCGGCTGCGCGGCATGGCGGAAATCAGAGGCGTGATGACTGCGTGCGCGGCCTCGCGCGGATATCCGCTGCAATAATTGTCTCGGCCCGTTGTTCGGTGTCCTGCCCTTGAGCGGCCGTCCCGCTCTCTGTGGCCGCCAGAAGTTCCATAAAGACGCGGCCGATCAGCACGATCGCGGGCCCGGTCGCCTCTTCGCGGTCGAGCTGCGGACCCAGCCCGGCAATCGTAGAGACGATCTTGCGCTCGTCCGGCCGGGTCGCGCGCACGACGGCTACCGCCGGCGTCGTGGGATCGAGGCCGTGCGCGATCGCCGCCGCGGAGAACGCGGAGAGCGTACGCGTCGGCATATAGACGACGGTGGTCGCCTTGGGGTCGGCGAGGCTGTTCCAATCGATATCGGCCGGCAACTTGCCGCCCTTGTCGTGGCCGGTCACGAACTGCACCCGCCGCGCGTGGTCGCGGTGCGTGAGCGAGACCTTCAACCGGCTCGCCGCACCCTGAGCGGCAGTGATGCCTGGCACCACCTCGACTGGAATCCCGGCACGGCGGCAGGCTTCGATCTCCTCGCCGCCGCGGCTGAAGATCATCGGATCGCCGCTTTTCAGCCGCACCACCCGCCTGCCCTGGCGCGCCAGCGTGATCATCAGCGCATTGATCTCCTCCTGTTTGCAGGAGGGCCCGCCACCGGTCTTGCCGACCATCATCTTCCTCGCCTCGCGCCGCGCGAAATCCAGGATCGCGGGTGAGATCAGATCGTCGATCAGGATCACATCGGCCGCCTGCAGCGCGCGCACGGCGCGCAAGGTCAATAGTTCCGGATCACCAGGCCCGGCGCCCACGAGCGTCACCGAACCCGATTGCCACGCGCCCGACTTGTCCTTGGTTTCCCGAACCAGCGCGGAGAAGTCCGCTTCATCCGGATCGCGATTCGGATCCATGACCGCGCGATCGGTGAACAGTTCCCAGAAGCGCCGGCGGCCTTCGAACGGAAGATCGGCCGATTGCACGCGCGTGCGCCATTGCTTCGCCGCCGCGGCCCAGCGCGCGAAGCCGAACGGAATCAGCGCCTCGAGCTTGGCACGGATCGCCTTGGCGAAGACCGGCGCGGCGCCATCGGTCGAAATGCCGATGACCAGCGGCGAGCGATTGACGATCGAGCCGAAGGCGAAATCGCAATAGGCTGGCTTGTCCACCACGTTCACCGGTACTCCCGCGGCGCGGGCAGCGCTGGCGAAGCGCGCTGCTTCTTCGTCGGTATCGAAGGCGCCAATGGCGACGGCGGCACCGGCAAGATCGCTATCCGCATAAATCCGGCCATGGATCGTAACCGGACCACCCGGCGCGGCGGCGGCGAGTGCCGCAAGCTCCTGCGACGGCTGCTGCGCATAAACATCGACCGCGGCGCCGGCCGCGGAGAGCAGTTCCGCTTTCCAGGCGGCAGCGGCGCTCCCGCCGGCGACGAGCGCGCGTTTGCCTTCGAGCGCGAAGAAGACCGGGAGCCGGGAGAGCCGCTCCATGCGCGGCGGCGGCGCCTCAGACGGGCTGCGCGATGCGTTCATGAGCGACGATCCTTCTCAGTTCCGGCAGGCACGACCCGCAATTGGTTCCGGCGCGGAGCGCTTGTCCGATTTCGGCGACGTTGCTCGCCCGGCCAGAGGCGACGGCCTCGCGGAT
This sequence comes from Hyphomicrobiales bacterium, assembly GCA_043767065.1. Taxonomy (GTDB): domain Bacteria; phylum Pseudomonadota; class Alphaproteobacteria; order Rhizobiales; family Xanthobacteraceae; genus JAHFPN01. Next base: position 4,006 of record JAYUHJ010000255.1, read on the forward strand.
GGCATTCAGCCCGATTCCGAAGCACGCGCAGACGACCTGTTCCCGCTCTCCGAAATCAGAGGCTTCGCTGCGCATCAGCAGCAGCCGAAGGTCCGCGCCGTCCGGGCCATCACCCGGCAACAGGGCTTCGAACATATCGCCGGGCAGCGAAGCGTCGGCCGGTCCGATGCACAGGTTGCTTTCGCGTTCTCCATCGACGATCGCCGCGGCGCGATAGATGCCGCGCGAGCCGTCGAGATGCTCCGCAAGCCTCGCATCGTGCGTGAGCAGCCGGTAGGCAAAATCGTGCCACAGCAGTAATCCGTCATTGGTCGCCAGCCGGTATTCCATGCCGTCGGCCACCGCGACGCGCGTCCACCACGTGCCCTGCGGCAACGCGACCGTGCGCCGCGTTCTGACAAATCCTCGATGCGCGTGAACGACCGGTGCGATTGCCGCCGGCGTCGCCTTGGCCTCGGGCTGACCGGAATGTGGATCGGTTTGCGCGGAGACAAGATCGCCCACGCAGGCCGACGAAGCAGTGTCGCCGCTCCAATGGATCGGAACGAACAGCGAGCCCGGCCGCTGAGCGTCGCTGACCACGACCTTCACCAGGCAGGCGCCGTGTTCCGTCGAGACCCGGGCCAGACCGCCATCGATCAGCCCTGCTTTGCTAGCGTCTTCGGGATGCACCTCGACGAAGGGCTCAGGCAGATGCGCGCCAAGCTTCGGGCTCCGGCCGGTACGCGTCATGGTGTGCCATTGGTCGCGGATGCGGCCGGTATTGAGCCGAAGCGGAAACGAGCACGAGGTCTTTTCCTGCAACGCCGGACGCTCCGGCGCGATAAACAGCGCCTTGCGGTCGGACGTGAAGAAGCCGCCGGCGGCGAAGAAGCGGCGATCGGCCCGTGTTTCACCCGCACGCACCGGCCATTGCACCGGCCATTGCACCGGCTCGAGCGCCTCGAATTCCGCACCCGAAATCGTGGCGAGCCCGCCGATATCGAAATCGCGCGTGCCGCCGTTCTCGAAGGCCGATAAAGCCGCGTGCTCGCGGAACACATCTGCGGCCGAGCGATACGAGAACGCCTCGGCAAAGCCCATGCGCTGCGCCACTTGCGAGACGATCCACCAGTCGGGCCGCGCCTCGCCCGGTGCCGGCATGAACGCCCGCTGCAGCGAGATGCGCCGCTCCGAATTGGTGACGGTGCCGTCCTTTTCGCCCCAGGCCGCCGCCGGCAGCAGCACATGGGCGCCGGCCTTCACCGTGTCGTTCGAGAGCACGTTCTCGGAGACAATGAAAAGTTCGAGCTTCTTCAATGCCTCGCGCACGGCGCCGGCGCGCGGCAGCGACACCGCCGGATTGGTCGCCATGACCCAGAGCGCCTTGATCTCGCCACGCTCGATCGCCTCGAACATCTGCACGGCCTTGAGCCCTTCGCGCGTGGCCATGCGCGGCGCTTGCCAGAAGCGCGAGACGCGATCGACGTGCCCGGGCGAGAAATCCATGTGCGCGGCGAGCTGGTTGGCGAGCCCGCCCACTTCGCGTCCGCCCATAGCGTTGGGCTGGCCGGTGAGCGAGAACGGCCCCATGCCCGGCCTGCCGATGCGGCCGGTGGCGAGGTGGCAATTGATGATGGCGTTGACCTTGTCGGTGCCCTGCGCCGACTGGTTCACGCCTTGGGAAAAGGCCGTGACGACGCGCTCGGTGGAGCGGAACAGATCGAAGAACCGCCGCACGTCTTCGGGCGACAAGCCCGTCGCGGCGGCGGTCGCTTCGACATTGGGCGCGATCGCGCGGGCGCGCGTAAGTGCGGCCTGAAAGCCGGTGGTGTGTCGCTTTATATACGCGCCATCGATTGCGCCCCGCTCAGCGAGATCGACGAGAAGACCGCTGAACAGCGCCGTATCCGCGCCGGGCTCGATGGCGAGGAACAGGTCGGCGGCTTCGGCGGTCACCGTGCGGCGCGGATCGATCACGACGATCTTGGCGCCGCGTTCGGTCTCGTTCTGAATCATGCGTTGAAACAGCACCGGATGGCACCAGGCGGCGTTCGAGCCCACGAGAATAAGAAGATCGGCCTCATCGAGATCGGCATAGGTGCCCGGCACCGTGTCGGCGCCGAAGGCACGGCGATGGCCAGCGACCGAAGAGGCCATGCAGAGGCGCGAATTGGTATCGACGTTGGCCGAGCCGATGAATCCTTTCATCAGCTTGTTGGCAGCGTAATAGTCCTCGGTCAGCAACTGGCCGGAGAGATAGAACGCGACCGCGTCCGGGCCGTCGCGCTCGATGACCCGAAGCAGCCCGGTGGAGACTGTGGCAAGCGCCTTGTCCCAATCGATGCGCGCGTAGTCGCCGCTCGCCTGCCGCTGCATCGGATGCAGGAGCCGCCCTTCGAGCCCAAGCGTCTCGCCGAGCGCCGAGCCCTTGGCGCAGAGACGGCCGAAATTGGCGGGGTGAGCGGGATCGCCGGCGACCCCGGCCCCGCCACGCCCGTCCGGTCGAACCAGCAGGCCGCAGCCGACGCCGCAATAGGGGCAAGTCGTGCGGACGGGCGGGAGATCGTGCAGCATCGCGTTCATATCGCGCTCAATAAACGTCTTGCTGGTAGCGGCCGCTCTTCTTCAGCTCCGTGACGAAGGCAACCGCTTCGTTGGTGGAGCGGACGCCGAACACCGCAACGATATCGATCAAGGCGCGCTCGACGTCTTTAGCCATGTGTTTGCCGTCGCCGCAGACATAGACCTGCGCGCCATCGGCGATCCACGACCACAGATCGCGCCCGACCTCGCGCATGCGGTCCTGAACGTAGATTTTCTGCTCGCCGTCGCGCGACCAGGCGAGCGTGAGCCGCGTGAGCACGCCGGCCGCCTTCATGCTGGTGAGTTCGTCCTGGTAGAAGAAGTCGTATTGGCTGCGCTGATGGCCGAAGAACAGCCAATTGCGGCCGGGCGCTTTGGTCGCCATGCGCTCCTGCAGAAAGGCGCGGAACGGCGCGATGCCGGTGCCGGGGCCGATCATGATGATGGGAATTGCCGGATCGGCGGGCAGCGCGAAACCTTGCGCCTTCTGCACATAGGTGCGGACCTTGGCGCCGAGCGCGACGCGCTCGGCGAAAAAGGTCGAGGCGACGCCGAGGCGTGTGCGCTCGCTCACCGGATAGCGCACCGCATCGACGGTGAGCGCCACGCGGCCCGGCTGGGTCTTGGGCGAGGAGGAAATCGAATAGAGCCGCGGCTGCAGCGGGTCGAGCGCCTCGATGAAGGCTTCGGGATCGGGGCGCACGCCCGGAAATTTTTCGAGCGCCGCGAGCACGTCGAGCGTCGCGGCATCGCCGTCCGGGTCCTCGCCGGACGATAGTGCTTTCGCCTTCTGCCGCCGCTCGCCGCCGGTAATGTAGGAAATCAGCTGAAACAGCAGGTCCGGCGCGAGCCCGAGCGAGGCGCCGTCGAGCAGAACGTCTCGCAAGGTGCGGCCTGCGATCGGGAAGTCCGCGGGGGCCTCTAGTTTTGCGATCACCGCATCGACCAGCGTGGGATCGTTGGTCGGAAAAATGCCGAACGTGTCGCCGACCGCATAGTCGAGGCCGTTTCCCGGAAGATCGAACTCGACGTGCCAGGTTTCCTTCTCGGAGCCGGGCTTATTGAGGCGCGTGCGCGACAGGAACGTCGCTTCGGCCGGATGATCGCGCGAGTGGCCGGCTGCGGCAGGCGTGGCAATCTGCGAAGCGGCAGCGCTGGTGGGAATTGTCGGCTTTGCGGCCGCTGGCGTGGCGCCAAACTCCTCGTAGAGTTTCTTCAACATGCGGGCGGTTTCCTTGCCGCCCGGGACGCACAGGTTCAGCCGCTCCTCCTTTTTCAGGAAGATCGCATCGGAATAATCCTCGCAGTTGTAGCCGCACTGGCCGCAGTCCTGCTGCCCCATCGCCGCCATCATCCGCCGACGCAGCGGCCGGCCTTCGGCGAGCGTCATGCGCTCGGCGATCGGCTTGGTCTGGTCGTGCCAGGGCGCGCCGTCGTCGCCGTCCCCTAGCGGAGAAGCGGGAAGCACGGAGGGAGTGCCGGGCAAGAGCACCGCCGCCTCCGCAGCCGAAAGCGGCTTCACCCCGGAACCGTCGATCGAAAGCACTCCGGCGAAGAAGCCGTTGAGCCACGTGCGCTGTTCCAGCGAGAACGGCGCACTTTCGGGAACGATTTCGGCGATCACCGGCCGCGACTGCACGGTCATTCGGCGGCCTCCGCGGAAAATATTTTTTGCAACGCGTCGATCTCGTGGCGGCGCGCGAACGCGGCGAAGGTTTCGCCGGGCGAAGCACGGTTGGCGAGCCAGCCCTTCAGCATGCGCTCGACGAACTTCGGCGCGTTCTCGGCCTTAACGTCGCGGCAGAGTTCGCGGCCGATGGTGGCATCCGTCCCGAAGCCGCCGCCGACATAGATGTGATAGCCCTCGACGGTATCGCCCTCCTCGGAGATCGAAACGCGCGCACCGAGCAGCCCGATATCGCCGATATAATGCTGCGCGCACGAGTGATGGCAGCCGGTGAGATGGATATTGACCGGCTGATCGATCGCGACACGGTCCTCGCACCACGCGGCGATTGTCTCGGCGTGCCCCTTGGTGTCGGAGGCGGAGAACCGGCACCCGCGATTGCCGGTGCAGGCGACGAGCCCGGCGCGGATCGCACTCGTGCGAGTCGAGAGCCCGGTCGCCTCGATTGCCAAAGCAACCGTGTCGACCTTTTCGCTGGGCACTCCGGAGAGCAGAAGATTCTGCCATACCGTGAGCCGGATATCGCCGTCGCCGAATTCTCCCGCGAGCCGGGCAAGCTCGCGCATCTGCCCGGCCGTCATTTTGCCGACCGGCAGGACGACCCCGATCCAGTTGCGCCCTTCCTGCTTCTGTGGGTGAACGCCGACATGCGCGAAGCGATCCGGCGCCGGCCTCGGCACGATCGCCTCCGGCGCGATCCGCACGAGCTTCTCGCCGAGCTTCGCCTCGACCGCGGCGAGAAATTTCTCGAAGCCCCAGGCGTCGAGCACGTATTTCAGCCGCGCCTTGGTCCGGTTGGTGCGGTCGCCGCTGTCGATGAAGACCCGCACGATCGCATCGGCGACGCGGCTGGCGTCCTGCGGGCGCAGAATCACACCGGTGTCGCGCGCGAAATCCTTGTGGCCGGTGATACCGCCGAGCGCGAGACGGAACCACACGCCAGGCTCGACCCCAAAGCCCTCCCGCACCTCGACCGCCTGGAAGCCGATGTCGTTGGTGTCCTCGAGCACGGCGATCGTGCCGGCGCCGTCGAAGGCGACATTGAACTTGCGTGGCAAACCATAGAGCGCGCGGTCGTTGAGGATGTGATGGTGCCACTCGGCGCAATAGGGCCTGGTATCGAGCAGTTCTTGCGGATCGATGCCGGCGGTCGGCGTGCCGGTGACGTTGCGGATATTGTCGGCGCCGGTCCCCTTCGTGGCGAGGCCGAGTCCCACTATGGATTCGATCAGGGCGACGCCGGCCGTCGCCGGGATTTCGCGGATCTGCAGGTTCGCGCGCGTGGTGACATGCGCATAACCGCTGCCGTGCTTCTCGGCGAGGTCGGCGACGCCGGCGAACTGCCAATGGCTTAGAATTCCGTTCGGGATCCGCAGCCGGCACATGAATGAATCCTGCGACGGCGCCACATAAAAGAGTCCGTGGAACTTCCAGCGAAAGACATCGACGCCCTTCGGAAACACACCATCGTGCGCGGCCTGCTTCACGCGGCCATAGGCATCGAAGGGATGCTCTTCGCGCTTGGCCTTTTCCTCGGCGACGAGCTTTTTTCCCTCGGCCTCGAAGCGCGCCATGGCTTTGAGATGCTCGGCATCGGGGCCGGCGGGCTCAGTCGGCGCAGGCGCGGCCCCGCCCTTGCCGACCGGGGCCAGCCCCTGGGCCGCACGCGAAGCCTGAACGCCCGAGACGAACCCCTCGAGATAGCGCTTCTGTTCCGCGCTGAAATCGCTGCTCATGGGCGCCTCGATCGACGCACCTTCAGGCCGCCTCGACGTAGCGGTGGCGTTCGTAGAGGAGCCTGAGCACCGCTTCGCGTGCCTTGAGGTAGGTCGGGTTCGAGACCAGCTCGAGCCGCTTGCGCGGACGCGCGAGCGAGACCGTGAGCTCTTCGCCGATCCGCGCCGCCGGTCCGTTGGTCATCATCACGATGCGGTCGGACAACAGCACGGCTTCGTCCACGTCGTGGGTGATCATGAGCACCGTGTTGCCGAGCCGCGCATGGATCTGCATCACCGAGTCTTGCAGATGCGCCCGTGTCAGTGCATCGAGCGCGCCGAACGGCTCGTCGAGCAGGAGCACCTTCGGCTCCATAGCGAGCGCGCGGGCGAGACCCACGCGTTGCTTCATGCCGCCGGAGATTTCCGCCGGCCGCTTGTCCTTGGCGTGCACCATCTGCACGAGGTCGAGATTGTGCAGCGTCCAGGCGTTCCGCTCGGCCCGCGTCTTCTTACCGGAGAACACCTTGTCCACGGCGAGTCGCACGTTGTCGTAAACCGTGAGCCAAGGCAGCAGACTATGATTCTGGAACACGACCGCGCGGTCGGGCCCCGGGCCCGCGATCTCACGGCCTTCGAGCACCGCGCCGCCGTTAGTCGCCGGGGTCAGCCCGGCGACGATATTGAGCAGCGTCGATTTCCCGCAACCCGAATGTCCGATGATCGAGACGAACTCGCCCTTCTCGACGGAGAGTGTGATGCCACGCAGCACTTCGGTCTCGGTCGAGCCGCGGCTGAAGGTCTTGTCGATGTGATCGAGCAGCAGATAGGCGGTCATGATCGCTCTTTTCAGTTGGCCGCGGTGCCGCGGGTGACGATCGTTGAGATGCCGGCCACTAGCCGGTCGAGCAGGAAGCCGACAACGCCGATATAGGCGAGCGCCACCACGATGTCGGGCAGGCGCGAGGAGTTCCACGCATCCCAGATGAAGAAGCCGATGCCGACGCCGCCGGTGAGCATTTCAGCGGCGACGATCGCGAGCCACGAGAGCCCGATCCCGATCCTGAGGCCGGTGAAGATGTAGGGCGCCGCCGACGGCACCATGATTTTCCAGAAGAACTCAAATTGATTGAGCCGCAGTACCTGCGCGACGTTGCGGTAATCCTGCGGAATGTTGCGAACACCGACCGCGGTATTGATGATTACCGGCCAGATCGAAGTGATGAAGATCACGAAGATCGCCGAGGGCCGGCTGTCGCGGAAAGCGGCGAGCGATAGCGGCAGCCAGGCGAGTGGTGGCACTGTGCGCAATATTTGGAAAATCGGGTCGAGACCGCGCATCGCCCAAAGCGACTGACCCACAAGCGCTCCGAGCAGAACGCCGACCACGGCGGCAAGTCCGAAGCCGACCGCGACCCGCTGCAGCGAGGTGAGAATACGCCACCCAAGTCCGATGTCCTGCGGACCGGCGACGAAGAACGGATCGACGATCAGATCGCGTGCATCCGTCCATATTTGCGAGGGCGGCGGCAGCGTCGCGCCCGGTCTGGCGCACAGATATTGCCAGACCGCGAGCAGGATGCCGAGCATGATCAGCGGCGGGATCGTCCGAACCGCCACGGCAGAAATTGCCGGGACGAGCTTCTCTTTGAAGAAGCTCGATCTCGGCGCGTTGAGCGGCAACACGATCGCGCCCTTGACCGGCAGCGCGGGTAGCGCCGGCAGCACGTCGGATTTGAGAACGGGCATATTCATTCATCTTCTCCGTCGTCGAATGAGAAGAGGCCGCCCCTGAGGGCGGCCTCGCCGGTAACTACACCTCGACGCGTTTGATCGAGAGGCTCTTGAGATAGGCGGCGGGATTTTCGGGATCGAAAACCTTGCCGTCGAAGAAGGTCTCCTTGCCGCGCGAGGAGGAGGCCGGAATGTCGGCGCTGGCGACGCCGAGCGTCTTGGCCGCCTCGCGCCACAGGTCTTCGCGGTTTATCTTATCGACCAGCGCCTTGGCATCGGTCGCCGGCTCGAACTTGCCCCAGCGGATGTCCTCGGTGACGAACCAGAGGTCATGGCTCTTGAACGGATAGGAGGCGTGCTCGCTCCAGAACTTCATATATTGCTTGGTGCCGGTAGCGACGCGGCCGTTACCGTAATTGATGTCGCCCTTGAGCCTGCCGAGGATGTCGGCGACCGGCACATTGAACCACTGGCGCTTGCCAACGATGGTGGCAAGCTCCTCCTTGTTCTCCATCTTCTCGCACCACTGCTGCGCCTCCATCACGGCCATCAGCAGCGCCTTGGCGGCGTTCGGATATTTATCGACCCACTCGGCGCGCATGCCGACCGCCTTCTCGGGATGCTTGAACCAGATCTCGCCGGTGGTGCAGGCGGTGTAGCCGATGTCCTGGTTGACGAGCTGATTGGGCCACGGCTCGCCGACGCAGAAAGCGTCCATGTTGCCGACCTTCATGTTCGCCACCATTTGCGGTGGCGGCACCGGGATCAGCTTCATGTCGTTGTCGGGGTCGATGCCGCCGGCGGCGAGCCAGTAGCGAATCCATAGGTCGTGCGTGCCGCCGGGGAAGGTGTGGGCGCCGGTGAAATCCTTGCCCTTGGCTTTCCTCGCGGCGATGACGGCCTTGAGCGGCGAGGCATCGAGGCCGATGCGCGGCTCCTTGAACTCGTTCGATACCGAGATCGATTGGCCGTCGATATGCGTGCGCGCCAGCATCGCCATCGGCACCGGCACGTTGTTCTGGGTGATTTTCCCGGCCGCTATGAGGTAGGGCATCGGCGTCAGGATGTGCGCGCCGTCGATGCCGTTGCTCGCGCTGCCGAGCACGATATTGTCGCGGGTGGCGGGCCAGGACGCTTGCTTCAAGACCTCGACGTCCGGCATCCCATGCTTGGCGTAAAACCCCTTCTCCTTAGCGATGATGAGCGCGCAGGCGTCGGTAAGCGCGATGAAGCCGAGCTTGGTGCCTTTGACCTCGGGGCCCGCGCCTTGCGCGAAGGCGCCGCCTGGGAACGCGACTTTTATCGTTGCAACAAGAGCCGCGGCCGCTGAGGATTTCAGGAGCCTTCTCCGGCCAATACGGGGATTTATTTCATCATCCGGCTTCATCGCTTCAACCTCCCAATGGTTTTTTCTAGAGCGGGTTCCGTCCCTTCGGAATCGGAACCCGCTCTAGTTTCTTTCATTTTTCGCATTTCATCGGCGAACCGCCGAACACTTCGCCGGAAATTGCTCTAATTCCGATGGAGGAATCGATAGTCGCGTCAAACCTCAACCCGCTTGATGGACAGGCTCTTGAGATAGGCAGCCGGGGCGGCGGGATCGAACACCTTGCCGTCGAAGAACACCTCCCTGCCGCGCGAGTTAGAGGCCGGGATGTCGGACGCAGGCAACGACAGGGCCTTGGCCGCTTGCCGCCAGATATCCTCGCGGTTGACCTTGTCGACGAGCGCGGTGACATCGGTCGTCGGTTCGAACTTGCCCCAGCGAATGTTCTCGGTGACGAACCATGCGTCGTGGCTCTTGAACGGATACGAGGCGTGCTCGCTCCAGAACTTCATATGCTGCTTGGTGCCCTTCTCGAACCGGCCGTTGCCGTAGTTCACGTCACCCTTGAGTCGGCCGATGATGTCGGCCACGGGGACATTGAACCACTGGCGCCTGCCGACGATTGCTGCGAGCTCATCCTTGTTTTCAGGCTTTTCGCACCACTGCTGCGCTTCCATGACCGCCATCAGCAGCGCGCGCGCGGCGTTCGGATGCTTGTCGACCCAAGCGGCGCGCAGGCTGAGCGCCTTTTCCGGATGCTTGGACCAGACTTCACCGGTGGTGCAGGCGGTAAATCCAATGCCCTGGTTGACGAGCTGTTCGTTCCAGGGCTCGCCGACGCAGAAGGCGTCCATGTTGCCGACCTTCATGTTCGCCACCATCTGCGGCGGCGGCACCACGATGGTCGCAATATCCTTGTCGGGATCGATGCCGCCGGCGGCGAGCCAATAGCGAACCCACAGATCGTGGGTGCCGCCGGGGAAGGTCATGGCGACCGTGCCTTGCTTGCCTTCGGCTTTCCTCTTGGCGAAGACGGCCTTGAGCGGCGACGCGTCGGTCGTAACTTTGAGATCCTTGAATTCGTTGGCGACGGAAATCGCCTGCGCGTCGAGATTGAGCCGCGCCAGCAGATACATCGGAGTCGGCACGTTGTTCTGCGTCACCTTGCCGGCCGAGATCAGATAAGGCATCGGCGAAAGAATGTGCGCGCCGTCGATGCCATTCTTCTCCGAACCGAGCACGATGTTGTCGCGGGTCGCGCCCCACGAGGCCTGTTTCGATACTTCGACGTCGGGCATGCCGTGCTTGGCGTAGAAGCCCTTTTCCTTGGCGATCACGAGCGCCGAGGCGTCGGTCAGCGCGATGTAGCCGAGAATGGCCTTGGTTACTTCCGGTCCCGCGGCTTCGGCGATGTGAACGCCGGCGGAGAAATTCGTCTGCAGCGCACCAACGAGCGCGGCGGTGCCGGCGCTCGCCTTCAGGAACGCGCGGCGGCTCAAGCCGTTGCGGATCCCCGTTCCCTTGTCTGTTTTCTTGGTCATCGCAGTCGTCATCCTTTTCGGCGTTGGATCGGTTCGTTCCTCTCCCGCAAACAAAAAAGCCGCAGCCTGAAGCAGCGCGTAGCGCTTCCCCCCAGACCAGCGGCGTTGCTGTATTCGGCGCCATCATCCTTGGCAGCGCCGTTTCCTCGAACCCCTCTAATTCAAGAGGCGTGCCAAGCACCTGCGAGCGCGGCAAACCCTTTCCCGCAAAGGATTTCCCGAGCTGCTGAAGCCGGAAAGCGCGGCCGACCGGTACTCCCATGCTGCTTAGCTTGGCTGCAGCATGCAAAGAATTTGTGCAAAGCGGTAAGCGCCTCTCAGCCCACGTGATTCACCTTAACGAGCGGCGGATCGGCCACACGTTCAAGTGCGCCTCGATGTCGTCGGGGTCGAACGCCGGCCCGGCGAACGCGCCGACGCCGTCGGCCGGTTCGCTCGCCGGCAGCGCACCGGGAGAACCGAGCGCTTCGTCATAGAGATCGGACCGGAACACGGACTTCGCGACCGCCAAAAGTTCGCGCGACAGCGGAGCCTGACCCCAACGCGCCATCTGCGCGTAGAGCCAAGCGGCCTGCACCGGATCGGGGCGCGCGGCGCCGAAGCGGCCGACGAGCAGATAGCGGTCGCTCGACCGGAAGGTTCCATCCGGCGACACCATCAGGCGCCCGCTCAGGCTGCGGCGGATCGCTTCCGCCGATACGCCCACCCGATTAGGCGCCGCAAGAATTCCCCCGACTTCATCGAGATTCTCTTGACGCTCGATGAATTCCGCGGCGCGCGCGTGCGCGCGCACCAGTTTCCGCACCAGTTTCCGCACCAGCACTGGATGCTCCCTGGCCCATTGCTCGCGAACCGCAAGCACTCTTTCGGCTGCGCGCTTCATGATCTCCGACGCGAAATGCAGGATATGGCCGATTTTCAAATCAACGGCGACCGAGTTCCATGGCGCACCGACGCAGAACGCATCGACTTGGCCGCCCTGCAGGCTCTCGACCATGAAAGGCGGCGGCAGCACGACGAGCCGCACATCCTCATCGGGATCGACCCCGCCGGAAGCCATCCAGAAACGAAGTTGATAATTGTGCGTCGAGAACGGGAACGGCATGCCGAAGGTCAAAGGCGGCGCACCTTTGGCCTTGCGGCCTTGCACGACCCGCTTGAGCGACGCCGCGGTAACGCGCGGATCGACCATATCGCCATCGGCGGTGTCAGCGATCGCCCGGTAAAGCTCCGGCGCCACCGTGATCGCGTTGCCGTTGAGCCCGAGATTGAGCGGAGCGACGATCGAAACCTTGACGTGGCCGAGACCGAGGCTCGAGGCGATCGCGACCGGCGCCAGGAGATGAGCGGCGTCGAACAGCCCGATATTGAGCTTGTCGCGCACGTTCGACCATGACACCTCGCGCACGAGCTCGACATCGAGGCCTTCGGCAGCGAGGAACCCTTTGTCGGCGGCGACGATCAGCGCCGCCGCGTCGGCCAGCGGAATAAATCCAATGCGGAGTTTTTCGTTCTTCATTTGAGCAGCTCCGCGGCAGTAATGATCGATTGTGCGATTTCGGCGATTCGCTTCTTCTCGTTCATCGCCGTCCGCCGCATGAGCTGATAGGCGGCCTCCTCGTCGATCCCTTTGGCCTTCATCAGGATTCCCTTGGCCCGATCGATCAGCTTGCGTTCCGCGAGCGCGCTCTTGGCCTGATCGAGCTCCGCCTTCAATCGCGCGAAGGCGTTGAACCGGCTGATGGTCAAATCGAGCAGCGGCTTGACGCGTTCCTTTTGCAAACTACCGACCACATAGGTCGAAACGCCGGCGTCGATCGCCGCTTCGATCATGGACGTGTCGGACTGATCGACGAACATGGCGATGGGCCGCTTCACTTCGCGGCTCATCTGAAACATCTGCTCGAGCACGTCGCGGCTCGGATCTTCCAGGTCGATGATGATGACGTCGGGATCGATCGCGTAGACGCGCGAAAGCAGGTCGGTGCGCTCGGCGATGCGCATGACGTTGCCGTAGCCCGCTTCGCGCAGCCCCTCTTCCAAGATGGCGGCGCGGACCGGGCTTTCGTCGACGATCAGGATCCGCAGGCTCGGATCGGGCAGCATGATTGGGCGGCAAACCCTTTGATACGCGGACTGCCGCAAACCCATGCAAGAGCTGGGCCGCGAGCAACAAGACCGGGCCAATACGGCGCCAGTCTCCCGAAGGATAAGGAAGCGCGCGTCAATGCCCGCGTGTTATTTGAGTCTTTATGATCCCCTTCTCCGTCCTCGATCTTTCTCCGATCCTGCTCGGCGGAACCGCAACCGATGCGTTGCGTAATTCGCGCGATTTGGCCGGCCATGCCGAGCGGCTGGGCTATCGCCGCTATTGGCTAGCCGAGCATCACAACATGCCGGGCATTGCCAGCGCGGCGACGGCAGTCGCCATCGGCTTTGTTGCGGGGGAAACCACGAAAATCCGTGTCGGCGCCGGCGGAGTCATGCTGCCGAACCACTCGCCGCTCGTCATCGCCGAGCAATTCGGCACGCTCGAGGCCCTCTATCCCGGGCGGGTCGATCTCGCCGTCGGTCGAGCCCCGGGCACCGACCCAAACACGGCGCGCGCGCTACGCCGCGACATGGCGAACGGCGCCGAGACGTTTCCGCAGGATGTGGTCGAGCTCCTGTCCTACTTTCAGCCTACGCAACCGGGCCAGATGGTCCGCGCCATCCCGGGAGCCGGACTGAAAGTCCCTATTTGGATTCTGGGCTCAAGTCTCTATGGCGCGCAGCTCGCGGCGATCCTCGGTCTCCCGTTCGCATTCGCATCGCATTTTGCGCCCGACCACCTGATGCAAGCGCTTGAGATGTATCGGGCCAAATTCCGGCCTTCGGAATTTCTGAAGCAGCCCTATGCGATGTGTGGCATCGGTGTATTCGCCGCCGATACCGACGCGGAGGCGCGACGGCTCTTTACTTCAATGCAGATGCAATTCGTCAATTTGCGCCGTGGCCAGCCGAGCCCACTGAATCCGCCGGTCGACAGTATGGACGGCTATTGGTCGGTGGCAGAGAAAGCCATGGTTGAGCATGCTGCGAAATACGCCGTGGTCGGGACAGCGCAAGTTGTGCGCGAGCGGCTGAAAGCTTTCATCTCCACGACACATGCAGATGAACTCATGATCACTGCGCAAATCTACGATCACGCGGCGCGCCGACGCTCCTATGAAATTGTCGCGCAAGCGCGGGATGCACTGGCCACCTAGTAACAGGGAGGATTTCTAACGAAACAGGGAACAGCTCACGCGGCCTTTCTCCCCCATAGTTCTCGCGACGCAACCCGCGCGCCCTCCACTAGAGACTCAAGCTTCGCCCACATGATCGAGGGATGAACCCGCCGGGCGAACGGTCCCTGGGCGAAGCCGCAATCGGTACTGGCGATCACGTTGTCCCGGCCAACGAGCTTGGCCAGCCGCACGATCCGCTCGGCGACAAGCTCCGGGTGCTCGACCACGTTGGTGGCGTGGCTGATGAGCCCGGGCACCAGCGTCTTGCCTTCGGGGAGCTTCACGGTTTCCCATACCCGCCATTCGTGCTCGTGGCGTGGATTGGCCATCTCCAGCGAATAGCCGCCGACGTTCACGCGAAGCACCAGATCCACGATGTCTTTCATAGCGACATCGTTGGTGTGCGGCCCGTTCCAGCTTCCCCAGCAGAGGTGATAGCGGGTGCGATCTTCGGGAATTCCCTTCAAGGCATGATTGAGCGCTTCGACACGAACTTCCGCCCATTTGCGGTAATCCTGCAGAGTCTTAGGCGGCACCATCACGTCATAAGTGCTGGCGAGGAACGCATCGTCGATCTGAGCGATCAAGCCGGCGTCTACGATCGCCTTGTATTCCTCGCGCATCGCTTCCGCGATTGCGAATAGCGCCTCTTCTTCCGATTTGTAATATTCATCCTTGCGCTGCGGTACGACGCTTGCCGGCGCCACGACCGGCAGAAACGCGTTCACGACCCGGACGCCGGCAATCGCCTTCTTGACGTCCTCGATATCGCGCCGGATCGCCGCCTGACCTGTGTACTTGATCGGCCCGGTTACCACCCAGGTGCCGGTCTTGAAGGCCTTGCCCATTCCAACGAAGCCATAGGCCGACTCGTATTCCTCGTAGAATGCCGCGAAGTCGCGCCGGTCCTTCCCCGCGACCGCTGAACGGAAGCCGGTTGTCTTGTCCTGGCGCTCCTCGAAACCGCTTATGCGATCGAGGATATAGCGCGACCAGCTGATCGATTTTCCGTATTCCCCGTCGCTGACTATATCGATGCCGACTTCGGCCTGTTTGCGGACGACGTCTTCGACCGAGCGCTTCAGGCATTCCTCGAAAGCGCGTGCGTCATGGGGCTCGCCATCCTGCAGCTTGCGCAGGAATACCAGCAGATCGTCGGGCCGGATGAGGCTGCCGACGTGCGTAGTGAGTATGCGCTTTGCGGACGCAGACATGACGATTTCCTTCCGGTCGCAAGCGAGGCCGTCCCGCCGATTATTGCGCAGAATGGTCGGACGAAGCGAGGCCCGAAGCGCTACGCGCGCTGGTTGACATCCCACCGGCCGGTCCAAAGCCGATGGTGGGACGAGTGGGACAAATAGGGACAGCAGACGTGCGGCTCCAAGTCCGCGCGCCATTGATTTGCTCGCGCGATGCTCGATCTGATCCGGCCCCCGCGCCTCGACGAAATCAGTGGAACATGCAACGCTTGCGGCCGGGACGAGCAACGGGAGCGATCCTACAGCGCATTCACGCGCGGATTCGCGATCGTTGCTGCGATGCCGCCAATAAAAAGCAGACAACGTGAAGAAAACGCAGAGGAGAGGAAAAATGGGACGTCAATGGAATCTGCTTGCCGGCGCACTAGCGCTTGCAATCAGCGCAACGGGCGCGCAGGCCCAGGACAAAGTGGTCAATCTGAAACTGAGCTACTGGGTGCCGCCGAGCCACTTGCTCACGCCCGGCTACAAGGATTGGGCCGCGGAACTCGAGAAGGCATCCAACGGCACGATCAAGGTCACGCTATTTCCATCGAGCCAGCTCGGTTCGGGGACCGACCACTACGACATGGTCAAGCGCGGCGTCGCCGACTTCGGCCTGATCAATCCCGGCTATACGCCGGGTCGCTTCCCGGTGTTCGCGGCGGCCGATTTGCCGTTCCTCGTTACCGACAGTTTGAAGGCCGCTGCGGCGACCCATCGCTGGTACAAGAAGTACGCCGAGAAGGAGATGCCCGACCACTACGTCTGTCATGTCTTCTCGCACGAAATCGGCACGTTTCACTCCAAGAAGGAAATCAAGGTGCCGGCCGACATTAGGGGCATGAAGGTCCGGACTGCCAATCAGACTATCGCGAACTTCGTGACCTCGCTGGGCGGCAATTCCGTCCAGGTTCCGATCATGGAAGCGTTCGCGACGCTCAAGAGCGGCATCACCGAAGCGATCACGGTGCCGTGGGATGGCCTCAACCATCCGGCATTCAAATTCGGCGAAGTGACGACGTTCACCCTCGACGTTCCGCTGTACGTGTCGAACTTCACGCACGGCATCAGCCGCGCGACCTATAACAGCCTCTCGGACGCGCAGAAGAAGGCCGTCGATTCGGTCTGCACGCCGGAATGGTCCAGGCTGGTCTACAAGCATTGGTACGAGGACGCGATCAAGCGCGAGCAGGACGTCAGAAAATCCGATCGCAAACTGACCAAGATCGGACCCGATGAACTGAAGCTTTGGCGCGAAGCCGCCAAACCGATGTTCGATACCTGGGCCGCAGCCGTGAGAAATGCCGGCTACAATCCCGACCTGGTGCTGAAGGAGCTCCAGGACGAACTCAAGAAGGACGGCGCCTTGTTCTGAGACGCGATCGATCTCGCGCCCGCCGGGTTACCTTCGCCCGGCGGGTGCCGCTACCGTCCGCTAGGAACTTCCCCGCGTGAACAGGTTCATCGCCATCGTCGAAAAGTCGGCGGGGTACTTCATCGGCGCGCTTGCCCTGATCACGTTCAGCGAGGCCGTCCTCCGTTACGTGTTCAACGCGCACATTCCCGATGGCTTCGTGATCGGGCAGACGATGCAGGGTATCGCCATCTGTTGGGGTATCGCGACCGCCACCTACGCCGACCGGCAAATCACCGTCGATATACTTTATGAGCTCGTCGGCGCCCGAGTTCGCCGCGCCTTCGACGTTGCCGCTCACACGATCAACTTTCTTTTTCTCGCGCTGTTCGGATACGCGATAACGTTCAAGGTGTTCGACATCCTGAGGGCAGGAGAGATTTCGAGCGAGCTCCGAATTCCGATCTGGACGGGCTACACGCTGGCCTCGCTCGGCATATTGGCCGCAGTCGCGACCGCCGCCATCCGCTGGTGGCGGGTCGTGTACGAGCGGCGGTAGCGAGCATCGCCGATGTCCGAGCAAACGATTGTCGCCATTGTCGGCTGCGTCGCCGTGCTCGTGCTGATGCTGATCCGGGTGCCGATCGCCGTGAGCCTGGGGTCGGTGGCCGTTGCCGGATTCGCCTATCTGGTCGGTCTGGGACCTGCGCTCGGGATCCTGATCGATTCTCCGATCCGGACCGTGACCAATTACAGCTTCAGCGTCGTTCCCATGTTCATCCTGATGGGGGCGCTGGTCAGTGCGTCCGGCATGAGCAGAGAACTATTCCGGGCGGCAAATGCCTGGGCCGGACACCTGCCCGGGGGAATGGCGATCGCCACCATTTTCGCGTGCGGCGGGTTCGCCGCCATCAACGGCTCGTCGATCGCAAGCGCGGCAACGATGACCCAAGTGGCGCTGCCGGAGATGAGGCGCGCCGGTTACGATCCCGGCCTTTCGGCCGGGGTGGTCGCAGCCGGCGGCACGCTCGGCATCATGATCCCGCCGTCGGTTATGTTCATTCTGTACGCGATCCTCACTGAAACCGACGTCGCTTCGCTATTCATCGCGGGCATCCTGCCCGGCCTGATCGCCATCGTACTGTACTGCATCACCGTCCTGATCCTCTACCGGGTGAAGAAAGAATGGCTGCCGCGTGGCCAACGTTCCGATCGTCACGAGCGCCTGGCAAGTCTCCGGGATGTCTGGGCGACACTTCTATTATTCGTCCTCGTCATGGGCGGAATCTATGGCGGGTTCGTCACCATAACGGAGGCTGCTGGCCTCGGGGCATTCGGCGCGCTCGTAATCGGCGTCGCGCGGGGGCGATTGTCCTGGTCCTCGACTGTCGATTGTCTAGTCGAAGCGCTACGCACTTCAGCGACGATCTTCTTCATCCTCATCGCCGCATTCCTGTTTCAATACTTCCTAGCGGTTTCGCAGATGTCGAAATTACTGGGCGACTTTCTCATATCACTGCCGGTGGGGCCGTTGGGAGTCGTCATCGTCATTCTGGCTTTTTACATCATCATCGGAATGTTCGTGGATGAACTCGCCATCATTCTGCTGACGATTCCGATCGTGTTTCCGATCGTCGTCGGCCTGGGCTTCGATCCGGTCTGGTTCGGCGTCCTGGTTGTCGTCACCGTTCAGATCGGACTGATCGCTCCGCCCGTAGGCATCATCTGCTTCATCATGAACAACATGGTGCCCGACATCGGACTGGTGAATATCTACAAAGGCGCAATGCCCTTCGTTATTGCGGATCTGTTCTGGCTTGCACTGCTGCTGGCATTCCCGTCGATCTCGCTGTTCCTGGTCAAGTTAATGGGCTGAATGTCATCGAGTCGTCCGTTTCGCCGTCGTACGGTTCCTTGATGATATGTAGCTGCTGGAGGCAGAATTGAATTCGTCCACGCGCAACGGACGAACCTTCCGCCAAAGAGCGACGACGCGGCGGCACGCTTCCGTCAACAGGCTAATTGCCTCCACATCGGTGATCGTTCCGGCGAACCATTTTTCTGCAACCGGCCAAAAGATGGTGCGGCCTACCGCGAAGCCATGCACCATCGGCTCGTCGGCCGCAGCCGCGAAGGCAGCGGCAAGCTCGGAATCGGAAGCATCGAGTCCGAGCAAAAGCACGCCGCGCGAATAGGAATCGTGCGCGCGTATGATGTCTCCGATCCGGCGCCAAGTCGGCTTGTCGGCGCTCGGCGGCAGTTTCCACCAATCGGGCACGAGACCAATCTGGTAGAGCCGCTCCATTGCGAGAGGAATGACTGCTTCAGGAGTGCGACCGGCAGGCGGTATGAGTTCGAGAAGCCACTCGTGGCCGGTGGCATGGGCGGCCATTTGTAGCTGCAGTAGCGCCGTTTCCTGCGCATTGCGCAGCGGTTCGGGATCGGCCGCATCGTAGAAAACGAGGCATTTGGCGACATGCTCGGCCGGCCAGGCGCGGAGCGCGATGGCGGGTCCGGCTTCGGCCTCGAAGCTCAATGGCCGGCTGCCGGGGACTTCCACCGGCCGTGCGATCCAAATGCCGGTTCCAGTCAAACGGTCCAGCACGTCCGCGCCGAAGCGGTCGTCGACTATCGCCCCGATCGATTGCAGGTCACGGTGCATACCTGCGACGGCGTCGCCGATCAACCGCTTGAACGTGCGGACGCGTTCGAGCGCGGAACCCGTGCGCTGGGCGAGCTCCTCGAACTGCCGGCGATGATCGAAAGCGAGCGCCAGCACTTCGGAGCGCGGGTGGCGCCCGGTGGTGACGCGGTGCAGATGCACGAGCTCCGGATCCTCGCGCGGAACGCGAATTTCTCCGGCGCGCGCCAGGAACGCCTCGAGCTCGACCTTGGACGGCATGGCCGGTGCGCAGGCGTGGCGGGCCACGACCAGTGCACCGCAGGCATTGGCGATCCGGCCCGCCTCCTTCCAATCTTTGCCGCGCAGCCAGCCGGCGAGCAGCCCGGCCATGAAGCCGTCGCCGGCGCCGAGCACATTGAAGACCTCCACCGGAAAGCCAGGACAATCTATGGCGTTCAGGAATGTATCGGGGATCGCGCGATCGAAGATCGTGGCGCCCGCGCTGCCACGCTTCAACACGATCACCGCCTTACTCAATTCACGCAACTGCCGGAGCGCGGCAAGCGTGTCCTTGGAACCTCCGGCGATATGGATTTCTTCGTCGGTGCCCACGATGACGTCGCATTGCGGCGCGATCGATTGCAGATGAGCGGTGACGGCCGCCGAAGAGACGTAGCGAGTCTCGCCGTCGCCGCGGCCGGCCAAGCCCCACAGCACCGGCCGATAGTCGATATCGAGCACCACCTTGGTGCCGGCAGCATGCGCGGCAGCGATCGCCGTGCGGCTCGCGGCATCGACCTTGGGCGTCGAGAAATGCGTGCCAGTGACGACCAGCGCCTTGGCGCGCCCGACATAGGCCGGATTGATGTCGGCGGCCTCCAGCGCCATGTCGGCGCAGTTCTCGCGGTAGAAGATGAGAGGAAAAGTCTCGCGGTCGCGGATGCCGAGGATGGCGAGCGCGGTGAGCCGCTCGCGGTCGGCCTTGATTTGCGACACATCCACGCCCTCGGCCGCGAGCGTCTCCTTCACGAAGCGGCCCATGTGGTCGTCGCCGACACGGGTGAGGATGCCGACCTTGAGCCCGAGGCGAGCGGCGCCAACCGCGATATTGGCCGGGCAGCCGCCGAGATACTTGGCAAAGCTCGCCATGTCCTCGAGCCGGCCGCCGGTTTGCTCGCCATAGAGGTCCACCGCGGCGCGGCCCAGCGTCACGAGATCGAGCGCACGGTCGTTGGATCGGCTCATTTGCGGTTCCGATCGGCCGTCAAATGATGGCCTAGCGCGATCACGAGAGTTTGCGCCAGCGCGATCGGCGCCACCAGAGACCGGAAGGCGCGGCTCGGACTGCTCCTGATCTCGAAGGACAGCTTGGCCGGCGCCGCGATCGGACTCAAGGGGCTGTCGGTGATCGCGATCACCGGCACGCCGCGCGTCGCGGCTTCGTCGACGACCCCGACCACGTCAGGCGAATATTCGCGAAAGCTGACCGCAATCATCACATCGTCGGAGGTCGCCATCTGGCCGACATTGCGGATCAGGCCGCCGACGCCGTCGATCAAATGCGCGCGCAACTCGAGCCGGCCAAGTGCATAAGCAAAATAGTGCGCGACCGGGAAAGAGCGGCCCTGCGCGATCACGTAAACGGTCTGTGCATTGGCGAGCATCTCGACCGCGCGTTGCAGAAGCCGCGGCTCGATGCTGCGGCCGAGCTCTTCGAGTGCGGCCGCATCGTCGGCGACTTCGTGTTGGAGCACGAGCGCCGGGTCGGCCGGCACCGCCACCGCGCGCTTCTTGGTGCGCGCAGCAGCGAAGCGGGCGCGATAACCGGGCGAGGCTTGCGCCATCAGACGCGAGCGAAAGATGCGCTGCATCTCCGAGAAGCCGTCATAGCCGAAGGCATTGGCGAAGCGGACGATGCTGGAAGGCTGCACTCCGATGGAGCTGGCGAGCGAGGAAACCGTGTTGAGCGCCACGTCGTTCGGGTGGTCCACGGCGAACACCGCGATTTGCCGCAGCCGGCCCGAAAGCGTGCCGTGGCGACGGGTGATGGCCACGCGCAGATCGTCGTAGGTGGCAGGTGCCGCAGCCATGGCGCTTAGCCCAATGAACAATCGGCTTTACAAGTCTCTTAGAATATGTATTCTATTTTTTCAAGAAGAAGAATAAATATTCTACAGGCGGGAACGCAGAGCGAGCAGACGATGCAGATCGGCTTCATCGGCGTTGGCATGATGGGCCACGGCATGGCCAAGAACCTCGTCGAAAAGGGGTTCAAGACGGCTGTGCTCGGCAACAAGAACCGCGTGCCGGTCGAGGATCTCATCAAGCGCGGTGCGCGCGAGGCGCGCGACCCGGCGGACGCGGCCGAGGACGCTGAGATCATTTTTCTCTGTGTGCCGGGCTCCCCTCAAGTCGAAGAGACCGTGCACGGGCCGCGGGGCTTACGTGGCGCAACCAAGCAAGGCCAGATCATCGTCGATTGCTCCACGAGCGAGCCGACTTCGACCAAGAAAATCCGCGAGGACTTGGCGAAGATCGGAGTGCCGTTCGTCGATGCGCCACTCGCGCGCACGCCCAAAGAGGCGGAGCTTGGCAAGCTCAATGTGATGGTCGGCGCCGAGCCGGACGTGTTCGCGCGCATCAAGCCGGCACTCGAGGCGTTTGCCGAGAACATCTTCCATGTGGGCGTGCCGGGCTCCGGCCACGTGATGAAGCTCCTCAACAACTTTCTCGCCATGGGCCAAGCCGCGATGATCGCCGAGGTGCTGGTCGCGGGTGCGCGCGCCGGCGTCGATCTCGACGCGTTCCATAAGGTAGTCAGCGCCGGCGGCGTGAACAGCGGTATCTTCCAGATGCTGGTGACGAATATCTTGAAGGGCGACGATGGCGGCCTGCCCTTCCTGCTCAAGCTCGGACAGAAGGACGTCCGCTACTACACGCACCTCACCGAGAGCCTCGGCGTGCCGAGCCCGCTCGGCGAGACCGTGCATCAGGCATTCGTGCAGGCATCTTCGCTCGGCTACGGCGACCGCATGGTCGGCGGCCTGATCCGCGCGCAGGAGCAAATCACCGGAACCAAAATCAAGACGGGCGCCACCGGCTAAGCGCCGGCCCGATCGAGCGCCCCGAAACCAAACGGAGGAAAAGTCATGTCGAAATTCGAGACCACCCGGCGCGGGCTCCTGAAGGGCAGCGCCATGACCGCCGCGCTTGCCGGCACGGCCGCCTTCTTCGGCCCGTGGCAGCACACGCGCGTTTATGCCCAAGGCCAGAAGAAGCCGATCAAGCTCGGCCTCACCTGCGACGCCAGCGGCCAATACGGCAATAGCGGACAGGACGACGTCCGCGGCATTCGCCTCGCGATCGACGAGTTCAACGCCAAGGGCGGGGTGCTCGGCCGCAAGATCGAATGGATCACCGCCGACACCGAAACGACGCCGGCGACCGGCAGCCGCGTGGCCGAGCGCTTCATTACGCGGGAGGAATGCGCGTTCCTGATCGGCGCGGTGCATTCGGGCGTGGCTAACGCCATCACCCAGATCGCCGCCAAATACGGCACCATTTACCTCAACACGAATTCCTCCGCGCCGAGCGAAGCGGCCGAGAATTGCTCGCGCGTCAAGTTCGTCTGGGACGGCAACGGCACCAACTTCGCCAAAGCCACGGTGAAGAACGCGGTCCAGTCGGTCGGCAAGAACTGGATGCTGCTGACCAACGACTATGTTTGGGGCCACTCCACCTCGAACGCCACCAAGGCGCTGGTCGAGGCCAATGGCGGCAAGATTCTCGACAACCTGCTGGTGCCGCAGAATACGCGCGACTTCACTTCGTACCTGCTGAAAATCCAGCAGGCCAAGCCCGACGTGGTGGCGGCCGCGATCGGCGGCGACGACATCAAGGCGCTGCGCGCACAAGTCGCCCAGCTCAAGCTCGACGGCAAACCGGCCTGGATCAACAACCAGCAGGACTGGCCGGACGTGTGGGGCGCGCCGGAAAGCCTGTTCGGCGTGTTCGGCACGACCTGGTACCACAAGCTGAAACTGCCCGGCGTCGATGCCTTCGTGAAGCGTTGGCAGGCCACATATAAAGACAGCCCGATCCCGGTGCCGGGCAACGTCTCCTACAACGGCTACATGGCGACCAAGGAGCTGCTGCGCGCGATCGAGCGCGCGGGCTCGACCAACAACATCGCCGTGATCAAGCAGCTCGAGAACCTGAAAATCTCGGCGGCGGACCGCATGCAGCACTACGACGCCTACATGGACCCGGTCACGCACCAGATGCAGCAGACGGTCTATCTCGCCCGGCGCAACATGAAGCCCGCCGACAACACCGACTACTTCGAGATCGTGTCCTGGACCGAGCCGAAGGCGGTGACCGACGACGCCGCGCCGGGCAAGTGCAAACTCGCGGCCTATGAGCAGGTTCCGACGTACGAACTCTGATCTGGGCTAGGATGGCGCCGGGTCCGCTCCTCCCGCGGCCCGGCGCATTTTTTCACGGGTGCGCATGATGCTGCTCGACCTGCTGCCGCACATCCTGAACGGCGTCATGCTCGGGCTGTTGTTCGCCCTGGTCGCGCTCGGCTTCATGCTGATCGTCGGCCTGATGGAGCAGATCAACCTCGCCCACGGCTCGCTGTTCGCGCTCGGCGCGTATCTGGCGCTCGCCATCGTCGGCGGCGAGAACGTGTTCGGGCCCTATCTCGGCGAGGCGTGGAAGAGTCTTCCACTCAGCGCGCGCTACGCGGTGGCGCTCATCGTGGCCCCGCTCCTCGTGGCCGTTGTCGGCATGGGCGTCGAGGTGCTGATGCGGCGGACCTACGGCAAGGACCCGCTGTTCGGCCTGTTGCTCACCTTCGGTGTTGCGATGGTGCTGGAAGAAGCGATCCGCGGCATCTGGGGCACGCGCGATTACGTGCTGCAGATTCCGCAAGGCGTGAGCGGCGGCTTTATCTTCCAGGACTTGGTCTGGTCGACCTATCGCTTCTATGCGGCGGGCTTTGCGGCACTCGCCATCGGGCTGGTGTGGCTCTTTATCGAGAAGACGCCCTATGGCGCCGTCATCAAAGCCGGCGCGCACGACAACGAGATGGTGCGCGCGCTGGGGATCAATCTCTCGGTCTTGCGGCTCTTCGTATTCGCGTTCGGCACACTGCTCGCAGCCATCGCAGGCATCATCCTCGCCCCAATCTGGGGCATCCGGCCGCACATGGGCGTCGATGCGGTGGTGCCTGCCTTCCTCGTCATCGTGCTCGGCGGCATCGGCAGCTTCTGGGGCGCGGTGATCGCGTCGCTCCTGTGCGGTGCGCTGGTGGGTCTTGCCGGCGCCTATGCGTCGGAATGGTCGCTGCTGTCGATCTACCTGCTCTTGATCCTCGTCACCACAGTGCGCGCGCGCGGCCTGTTCGGCAAGAAAAGCCTCCTGGAGGCTTGAGATGCTGCCGAGCCCGAACGCCTCCCCTCGCCTGGTGACACCGACGATCGCGCTCGTGCTCTTGGTGCTCGCCACCGTGCCGTTCTGGATCGAGCGGATCGGGCTTTATCCCTATCTCGGCGTCGAGATTCTCATTTGGTCGATCTATGCGCTCGGGTTCAATCTGCTGCTCGGCTACACCGGCCTGCCCTCCTTCGGACACGGCGCCTACTTCGGCGTCGGCGCCTATGCCTTCGGCCTCGCGCAGTTCAACCTGGTGCCGAACCTCTGGGTCTGCCTGCTCGTCGCCGTCGCCGCGGCCGCCTTCGCCGGTCTGTTTGTCGCCTGTTTCATCTCGCATCGGCGCGGCATTTATTACGCGCTGATGACCATCGCTTTCGGGCAGGTGTTCTGGTTCATCGCCATCAAGACCCACAGCGTCACCGGCGGCGAGGACGGACTCCTGAAGATCGCCCGTCTGCCGGCCGAAGTCGGCGTCGCGCGCTTCGATCTCTCGTCGAACGTGGCGCTCTACTACTTCGCGCTCGCCGCCTTCGCGCTGGTGCTGATCGGACTGTGGCGGCTGGTGAACTCGCCGTTCGGGCGCGTGTTGCAGGCGATCCGGCAGAACGAGACGCGCGTCACCTTCCTTGGTTACGGCGTCTGGCCGATCAAGGTCGCGGTGTTCACGCTCTCAGCGGCGATCTCTGGCTTCGCCGGCGCGCTGTTCGCCATGGCGCAGACCTCGGCCTTCCCCGACGTGATGAGTCTGCATCACTCCGGCTACATCGTGATGATGACGCTGGTGGGCGGCGGGCTGGTGAGCTTCTGGGGGCCGGTGATCGGCGTGTTCGCCTTCCTGCTGACGCGCGACATCATCGGCGCGCTGACCACGGCCTGGATGTTCTGGTTCGGGCTCTTCTTCGTACTGGTCGTGCTGTTCAAGCCCGAAGGCATCGCCGGCCTGTTGCGCGATCTCAAGGACGGCTGGATGCGTCGCAATTTCAGCGCGCCAGCCGCGACGCCAGTCAAGGAACCGGGGAGCTCTTGATGGCGCTGTTCGAAGCCCGCGGGCTGCACATGCGCTTCGGCCGCCGGGTGGTGCTGGAGCGCGTGGACCTTTCGATCGAGCAAGGCATGTTTGCCGGCATCATCGGCCCCAACGGCGCCGGCAAGACCACCTGCTTCAACGTGCTCACCGGCCGCTTCCGGCCGAGCCGCGGCAAGATCACATTCGCCGAAGAGGACATTACCGGCCTGGCGCCCGAGAAGATCGCGCGCAAGGGCATCGCGCGTTCGTTCCAGATCATGACCCTGTTCGACGAATATTCGGTGCGCGATAACGTGATCCAGGCGCTGCCGGAAATGCGGGCCATGGCCTATCGCATGGAGCACGCGGTCGCGCGCGACCGCTTCCTGATCGATGCCGCGGACGAAGTGCTCGACGGCGTCGGCCTCCTGGCCCGTGCGGATATACGCGCCAAGGACCTCTCTTATGGCGACCGCCGCGCACTTGAAATCGCGGTGGCGCTTGGGAGCCGCCCGCGCATCCTGTTTCTCGATGAGCCGACCTCGGGCCTCGGCGCCAGCGGCCGCGCACGGCTGCGGACGTTGCTCGAATCGCTCAAGGGCAAGCTCACCATCTGCGCCATCGAGCATGATCTGGCGCTGCTGTTTTCGTTGGCCGACCGGGTGTCCGTCATCCAATGGGGCCAGGTAATCGCCGAGGGCGCGCCCGTGGAATTGCGTTCCGATCCATGGGTGCGCCGGTCCAATCTGGGAAAGCTGCAGTGATGCTCGAGCTCTCCGGCATCGATGTGTTCTACGGCGAGACCCAGGCGCTGTTCGACGTCTCGCTCGGGCTCGAGCGCGGCGAGGTCGTGGCGCTGCTTGGCCCCAACGGCGCCGGCAAGACCACGACGCTGCGCGCGATCCTCGGCCTCACGCCGGCGCGGCACGGGCGCGTGCGCTTCGAGGGTATCGACATTACACGCAAGCCCACCCACGAGATCGCGCGTCTCGGCGTCGGCTGGGTGCCGGACGATCGGCGTATTTGCCCGACGCTCACGGTCGCGCGCAATCTGTCGATCGCGGTGAAACGAACCAAGTTCCGTTCCTGGAAGCTCAAGGAGGTGACCGAGATTTTCACCGCGCTCGATTACCTGATGGACCGCGAGGCCGAGACGCTTTCCGGCGGCGAGATGCAGATGGTGGCGATCTCGCGAGCGCTCCTCGGTGCGCCGGGACTCGTGCTGTTCGACGAGCCAAGCCAGGGGCTGGCACCTAAAGTCGTGCTCGACATGCTTTCCACGATCGAACGACTCAAGGCCGAAGGCGTCGCCGCGATCGTCGTGGAACAGAATGCCGACGTTGCACTGGCCGTCGCTGACCGAGTCCTGATCCTCGACAATGGCCGCATCGCTTGGACCGGGTCCGCCGCGCAATTGCGCGAGGATTCGGCGCTCAAGCGGCGTCTGCTTGGAGAGTGATTGTGCAAGAGCCGATCCTCGTCGTCGACAAGGTGCGAAAAGTGTACCGGCGCGGGTTTCTCGCGCGGCGCGAGACCTTTTCGCTTTCGGCCGATCTCGCTTTCCCGCGCTCACGCATTGTCGGCGTGATCGGGCCCAATGGCGCGGGCAAGACCACGCTGTTCGAGCTCATCACCGGCAATAATGCGCCGAGCCAGGGCCGCATCCTCGTCGCCGGGCGCAATATCCACGCGGTCAAGATCGACGAGCGCGACCGCCTCGCGATCCACTATCACCAGTCCTACCAGGTGCGCCGCTTCGTGACGCTCAAGCCCTCGGCATTGATGGCATCGGCGAACAGCGACGCGCCGGTCGTGCACCTGTTCGACGAGCCGCAGTTCAATACCCAGGACGGCTATATCGGATTCATGCTGGCGTTCTTTCGTAAGCTGCGGGCCGAGGGCAAGCTGGTGTTCGTGTCGCTGCACCCGACCGCGGCGTATCACCTTGAGATTCTCAAGGAGATCGCCGAGGAGTTCCTGGTGGTTGGCGGCGGCCGCGTCGAACGCCGCGAAGACTTCAAGAGCCTCGTCGCCGATCCCGCCGTGCGCGCCTATCTCGGCCCTGATATGGTGGCGCGAGCCGAGACGATCCAATGAACCGCAAGGAATCGCGCGTCGCGCTGGTGACCGGCGCGGCCGGAACGATGGGAGCCGCGACCGCAGGGCGTCTCGCGGCCGACGGCCATCGCGTGGCGCTGGTGGACGTGGCGGAGGATCGCTTGAAACCGATCATCGCCGCGCTCGGCGCTGCCGGACATGCGATCGCCGCCGATATTTCCAATTCCGCCGACGCAGAGCGCGCGGTCGCCGAGGCCGAGCGCGCGTTGGGGCCGGTCGATATCCTCGTCAACAACGCGGGCATTCTC
Organism: Hyphomicrobiales bacterium; assembly: GCA_043767065.1. Taxonomy (GTDB): domain Bacteria; phylum Pseudomonadota; class Alphaproteobacteria; order Rhizobiales; family Xanthobacteraceae; genus JAHFPN01. The sequence goes on from JAYUHJ010000255.1 coordinate 31,873, forward strand.
TCCAATAACAAAGCCGTCGAGACCACGCCGGAGGAATGGCGCCGGGTGCTCGCGGTCAATCTCGACGCGGCTTTTTACCTAGCCCGCCGCGTGCTGCCGGGCATGAAGGCGCGGCGCTTCGGACGCATCGTGAACGTGTGCTCGCTCGCGATGAAGTCGGGCGGGATTACCGCCGGCACCGCTTATACGGCCTCGAAAGGCGCGCTCGCGGCGCTCACCTTCTCGCTGGCGCGCGAGTTCGCGCCGTTCGGGGTCACGGTAAACGGCATCGCGCCGGCCTATGTGAAGACACCGATGGTGACCGAGCAGCTCACCGAAGCGCAGCGGCAAGCGCTACTGCAGCAGATCCCGGTCGGGCGCTTCTGCGAGCCCGAGGAATTCGCCCATTGCGTCGCGTTCCTGGTCTCGCCGATGTCCGGCTTTATCACCGGCGAGATCCTCGATCTCAATGGCGGTTTGCATTTCGATTGAGCGAAGAAACAGGGAATTTTCCTCGCCGTGACGTTTCCAGTACGCCGAGGTCTTCCTGCTAGTCGCGAGATCCGCAAGTTCAATAGGTTACCGTCGCAACAATTGTATCGGTGTAGAGTCCGGGTGATGGTGTCGTTTGCGCTGGCACACGACCGTAGACGGTAAGAGTCTGGGCCAAGCCCGTACCAGTTCCCGCTGCGGTATCGACACTGATCGTACTGCCCCACGGCAAGGTTCTCGCAGAATCGCGGTAAAGGCCGTAGGTGATTTTTTCGGCGCCTTTCGACATTTTGCGCAACGTCGGGTTCGTCGCGGCGTCATTGCCGCCATTCAGCGAAACGGTGTAGGGCGCCGACGCCGTACAGGTGATACTGAGCGTGCCCGTCGCGTTGACTGCCGTCTGGATGACACCGGTCGTGCCGAAATCGACGGTGGTAGCGGTCACCGAGCAAGTCGTGACGTTCGTCGCGGTCACCGTAAAGGGCGCCCGAGTGATATTGGTGCCACCGATAGCCGCGCAATTATTGCTATTGCCCCGCGTATAGGCATAAGCGATCGCGGTGTTCGTTCCGGTGAAAGCTGAAATATAGGTTCCCGATGGCTTAGTCTGTTGAGCGGCAGACACGCGAGCGAATATCGTCCGCGTGATGGATCCCAGCCCATTCTGCAATTGGATGTCGATCGTCGGAGGCGTAAAGGCGAACCCCCAGAAATATGAACCCCACACGGTCGTTCGCGCGCTGTCCGAGTATAGATTGAAGTTGAGCTGGTTCGCTCCGCTAAGGAGAAATCGCGGATTGCCGGTCGTCGAGCCGCCCGTGCCAAGGCCGATGCTTGGACAGATGCGAATCCTTCTGTTTCCATTTCCTGTACAATTGGCGCTGAACGTCGCGGTCGTATCGAAGACCGTATTGGCGCTCACATCGATATTGCCAAAATTGACGTTGGTGATGCTGAAACTGCAAGTTTGCGCGTCCGCAACTTCAGCCGCGACGACAGCCAAAATGAAGGCCAGAACGCCGAGAACCCCTCTTCGACGCGCAGAGGCGAGCATTACTGGCAACGAACGGGCCCGATCACGACTTGGCTGTCTCCCGCCGGGGCAAACGCGAAACTTGCGCGGCATTCGCCAGTCTCGGTCGCAACCAGCACCGCGTTCTCTGGTTTCAAGTTTTTCACGAATGTGCGGCCGTCATAACCCACGACGAAACTCTCCTCGCCGCCATCGATCCGTCCCTTCGAGCCGACCGGAAGCGGCTTGCCCTTAGCGTCCGTGAGCATCACCACCGCGGAACTCACATTCGTTTTAACTCCGAAGCGCACGACAACACCGGCACGGTCCGCCGGCGCCACCACGTCCTTTACCTGTGGTATGTCGGCGTTAACGGGCAGGCTGCGCGGGTCGATCGAAATCTTGTTCGCCTGATAGGCACGCAAGCTCGGCACCAGGTACAGACCCTGCGGATTACTCACGCCGAGCGGGCGGTTTTCATAGAACACCTCCACACCGGGCGCTCCGACATCGACCACGGCAAAGGAATCGTCGATCCGATTGGAGAAGAAGACGCCGCCGCCCATCGTCGCGATCGCGCCCTCGAATTCAGCAGTGCCACGCACACTGCGGCCAAACTGCTCGACTCCAGTCTGAACCCGGCCGACGGACGTACGGTACGACGCCGCGGCAGCGCGATACGGCGTTGCGCCTTCGCTATCGCGTATCCGCCAGCCATAGCTGCCGATTTCCTGCGACAAGGGTCTCACAGCGTCTGCTACGACACTGGTTCCTTCTCGGCTGCTCAGGACTCCGAGCGAAGCGGTCTCTCTTTGACCGAACGGGATCGACAGGCCGGCATAAACTCCAAGATTCCGCCGATCGCCACAATCCACGTAGGCGGTGACGAACAACTGCGAGCTTGCGGCAAAAGAACGCGACCAGGACGCACTGACGATCTGCGATCGGGGGCCCATATCCGGCTCCAGATTAATGTAGCTCAAGCTGATGCTCGACCTGTCGAACGGTATCGGCATGCTGATAGTAGCGCGGTCGAGCGCTTTGGGAGGCCGCAAGCTGATCCCGAGCGGTAGAGGCGACAAGTTCATGAGGGGTATGTTCCGCCCGGTCACCGAGGCCAGGTCGTCGTAGCGGCCGAATGTGCGTTGCGAGCTGAGGTTGAAAAACATTCCGAGGATCTTGGTCTCGTACGCGGCGAAGAGCTGGAGGCCAGTATCCCCCGCAAATTGGCTACCGCTCGCGGCCAGCGAGAGGACGCCGAATGAGCCAGTCAATGTGGTCAGTCCGACGCCGCCATTGTAGAGGCCGTTTCCTATTTCGCCGTGCGTTTCGAGAGTCAGCGTATCGAGAAGTCCATACCGCACGCTGAAAGATGCGAAAGCATCGCGGAGGTAGTCGTCCGATGCGGTGCCGTAGCCGAGCCGCGGATAGCCTGCCTCGACCGAGAAGTCCCAAAGACCCGAGCGCAGCAAGATCGGGGTGCTGTAGAACGGCATCGTGGTTTCGACTTCACGGCCTGTAGCGTCGCGCAAGACTACGCGGGCGTTACCGCCCGATAAGACCGGCAGGTTCGCGACGGAGTACGGACCGGCCGGCACGTCCTGCGAAAACGTCTTCACGTTGTTCAGGTAGACATCGAGCGTCGAGGGTACCAGCGCCGTTCCCGAGACTGCCGGCAACGGATTCGTGATCAAGTCCGAACGCAACGCGAAATTCCGCTGCATCTGTAGACCGCCGAACCGGATTGAGCGCGTCCAGCTGAGCCCTCCGGATATTGCATCACCGGCCCGATACGTCACGAGCGTCGAGGGATTCGAATATGTGTAAGTCGTGTCCAGGCGGAGCGCATCCGCCTCGCGCATCGTTGTCGTGCCGAGAATCGCCGATTGGGACAAGACGCCGTAGGGGCTGAAAAAGCGCGCGTCCAGGAAAGCGGAGGCGCCGCTGAATGCGAACTTTGATTTGTCGAACCCGTAGCTGTTGACGGCAAACAGCGTGTAATTGAGTACGGAACCGTAGTCGGACGGAGTCGGCGGCAGTGCACTTGGAACCACACCCGCATCGTACTGTCGGGTGACACGCTGGCTGTTGCTGAGAGTAATTGTGATCGTCTGGGTCCGTTCGTCGTAGCGATAGGTAATACCCGAGATCGTCTCCAGAACGATCAGTTCGTCGGCGGAGCCGGAGCCCGGAGCTTTGAGGCCAATTTCTTCGAGCTCGCCGCGGCAAGCGCTCAAGCGCCCGTCAGGAAGCTGCGAGAACGAGCCGATAAGGCGTGTCTTCTCGCCGTTGATGAATACTTCCAGCTGCAGCGATCGGTTGTCCGGCAGTTTCGCGAACGCAGGCACCGTCCCTAGACCCGCGATCGAATAGATCGCGAGCACCAGGAGCGCGGCAATGGTCGTCCTTTGGTGGCCGACGAGCGATTTCATTGAGCACGACCACGAAGGGGTGTCAGCGCGCGCCGGTCGGCGCCGCCGATGCAGTGATCGGCCCGCGATCGCCTTGCGCGGAAACCGTCACCAAGCCGCTTAGACTGAATGCGCCTGCCGACCTCGGTACAAGCCAACGCACTGCGGAACGGCCGAGAGCGTAACCGGCGAGGCCGTCACCGAAGGAAACCATCTTTCCCCCGGCATCCCGAATCTGCAGCCGAGAGATGCGCGCCCGGCGATCGCCGCTATTGGTCGCGACGAGATAGGTGCGACCTCCCTTCGGCTGAATTGTCCAACTCAGCTTCGCTTCGCTGCTTTCGCCGGCGACAAAGAATATCGGGATCGAGTAACGCAGGACGATATTTACGGCGGCGTTCCGTTTGCGCGCCGGATCGGGCAATTCGTCCACCAGCAGGCGGTACGATTCCTCGCCGACAATCGGGGTCTTCGTGACCCGCACGATTCGTACCGTGTAGTCGGCCTTAGGCTGAATGGAGACGAGCGGTGGACTTGCAACGACGTCCGTGGTCGGGACGAGTCTTTCCTCGCCATCCACCTGCGTCCAACGAAACACCCGAACTTGTGCATCGAGCGGGCGTTCGCTGTCGTTACGCAAGGTGAAGATAGATGTCGCGCCGGGTGCCAACACTTCGACGCTGACCGGCGCGACGCTTAGTGAAGCAGCCCTGGAGGCCGAGGATGCACATGTGATTGTGGCTATCGCCAATCCGACAATTGCCCAAGACTTGATGGTCATCACTCGTCCCCCAGAGCTGCGATTTTAGAACGTGACAGTGACAGTGACAGTGTCGGTGTAGAGACCGGGTACCGGTGTGGTTTGCGGCGGCACGCGGCCAAAGATCGAGTAGAGCTGCGACGCACCGTTGCCGGTTGCAGCCACCCAGTTGGCGGCGGCATCGCCCCACACCGTTGTCCGCGCTGCGTCGCTGTAGAGCGAATACTGGATCGTCGCGCCGCTAAGCGTCATCAGCCGCGCCGCGACTGTGGCGCCTGACCCGGTACCGGCGTTGAGTCCGATGGTGTACGGTGTCAGGTTCGTGCACTGGACGTTGAGCGAGCTGTTCACTTCGACGTTGGCACTGATGACGCCGTTGGTCCCGAAGTTGAGATCGGATGCACTAACGATCCTGCAGTCCGCCTGGATCGTCATTCGGACCTGAAAGTTCGCGATCGTAGTGGCGGCATACGAAGTGCCGGCCATCGAGAGCCCGGCGATGAGGCCGAGCATGAGACGCTTTAGATGCTTTTTCATTTTTGACTCCCCGTTGTTTTTTTAGAGTTGGAACACTTTCAACACCGCGAATATCGCGCGCATGTCCAAAAAAACTCCAAACGCGGCGGCCAATATCAATGGCCGAACCGTTCTGAAATCAGCTACCGACGTCAGGCATTGCCTGACGCTTTAATGCTTGATTCATTTGCTCGATGCGATGTCCGTAAACTTCAAAAGAATGTCGCGGCTAAGATTGGCGAAATATCCGCCAAGTATCGGCAGCGAATGTGGGGATTCCCCTGACGCGGTAACGCCTCAAACAACTTTGCGAGACGATATTCGCGGTTAGATATCGGCGAGCCATTCTTGAATGGCCGCATATCGAACGATGTCGGCGCGCGATTTCAAGCCAAGCTTTTTGACTCCCCGAGCCTTGAACGTCTCGACCGTCTTGACGCTCACGTCGAGCTGGCGTGCGATCTCCTTGTTCGTCTCCCCCAATGCTGTCAGCTTCAATACTTCGGCCTCGCGGCTGCTCAGTTCATTTGGACCGAATTCAGTGATCGTTCGAGCTGATAGCCGCCGCCTGGGTTCGAACATGTACCCCGCCATTGCCGGGTCCACATAGAGTCCGCCCACAAACACCGCGCGAATAGCCTGGAGGAGATTTTGGGGGGCTGACCTTTTCAAGGCATAGCCGCGGGCACCGGCCTGCAAAGCCATGTTCAGGTAGGCGCGGTCTTCATGCAAACTCAATATCAAGACGCGAACTGAAGGAAATTCGCTAGCAAGGCGTTTCGTCAAGGCGATGCCATTCAGCTCCGGCATGGAAATGTCGATCACGGCAACATCCGGCCCCGTCTCTCGAATGAGGGTCAAGGCGGCAAGCCCTGTCGCAGCTTCGCCGACAAGCTCCACTGAATCGTCCGCATTAATGAGGCCGCTCAGTCCCGCCAGGATAATCGGGTGGTCGTCGGCAAGCACCACGCGCGGCTTGCTAGCTGTAGCCGCGTTGCTCATGCGTGAAGCCTAATCCGAGCGAAAATCGTGGTGCCAACGCCGACCGATGAAACGATCCGCAGTTCTCCGCCAATGAAAGACAGACGTTCACGCATTCCGACCAGGCCAAGTCCGCCTTCAGTTCGTGCCAATTTCTGCGATTCAACAAATTCTGGACTAAAGCCGCATCCGTCATCTTCAATCATCAGCCGCAACATGGTTTCCTTGCGGTCGAGGATGATGCTGACCGAAGTCGCCCCCTTAGCGTGCTTGGCAACATTGGTCAGCGCTTCTTGGACCACCCGATAGATCGTCGTACGAATGTCGTCGGGCAGGCGATCGACATCCGGGTCGGAGCAGTCAAAATCTACTTCGATGCTGCACCGCTCGCCCCAGTCGACTAGATGATTTTCAAGCGCTTGAGCCAAGCCAAAATCGTCGAGTGAGCTCGGACGCAATTCCCATGCAACGTGGCGCAATGTTTGTCCGACCTGATCCAATTGTTCTCTAACGCGGCCTAGTCGTTCACGACCACTGTCAGAGACGTGCGACTCGAGTTCGTTTAATTCCATCATCGCAACGACAAGACTTTGACCTGTCTGGTCGTGAAGCTCGTGGGCTAGTCTGAGCCGTTCTCGTTCCTCCGCATACCATAATAGTCGTTGCAGGCTCTTGACCATCCGGGACTTGGTCTCGGTAGCCGCCTCTGCCTCCGATTTCCCCGCGGCGAGTTCAGCCGTTAGACGACCCCGCTCCAACAGCACCGCAGCGACGGGCAAGGCCCAGAGGGCGGTTGTCGCTAGGAAAAATTGCAGCGTCAATATCCGTTCAGGAATGCTGGCCTGCGCGAGTATCGCGGGGACAATGCCTAGTGCAATACATATACTTCCGATCGTTGCAATTACGAATATCGCAGCTGCAGCGCCAACCACACCGAATCGGAACGTGGCAATGAGAACGATGGGCACAACCATGAAAAAGAACGCGCGGTTAAACGTTGCGAACAAGGCGACGATAGCGATAAGAATCAAGATGCCGATTGCTTCAGTTATTCGTTTTTCTAAGCGCAACTCGCTCCACTGCTTTGAGTTGATGATTAGCGCGAACGGCGCTACGATTGTCATGCCGAGCGCGTTTGCTGCGTACCAGGTAAGCCAGGCCTCAGAAAATGGAACTCGTAGATCGATGGTAATGGCCGTCGCACCGATTGTGGCGCTCACGAGCGGTGCGGCGCCTCCGGCGAGCAAGATGAAAAGCGCCAGGCTCGGCACTCGGGTAATATCGGGACTTGCATGGTGAAATCGGTTCAAGAGCCAACAAGCTGTCGCGACTTCCGCGATATTGGCCGTCGCCAGAGCCACAGAGAGCGGCAGAGTGTCTCCATCGGCGAGATTAGCGAGCACAATTGCAATGCCACCGCTCAATAAAATTAGCACCTTATTCCTAATATCGCGGGCGGCGCGGAACAGCACTGCGAAGAGGATGGCGTTCGAAGGCCAGAGTGTAGCAATCGAATTCGTGTTGCTCGTGAATTCGATGCTCGCGAACGAGATGACAAAGAGCAACAGCGTCAGCAGCAAGAGGCCTTGCAGCGAGGTACTGCCCGCCTCGTCCTCGGCGCGCCAGGATGAAGTTGTGTTGAGCGCGGTGTTGTACATCGGTGGTTGTAGTCGCGAATCATTTGGCGCAATCGCTGAATCCGTTGAACCGTAAGGGTTCTCTATCGTCAATCATTCTGACGGGCCGAATGCTCAGCTGCCGGTATAATTTTGCTCTCACCGGTACCCTGATGGGTGATGCGCCGCGGGTTAGAAAGCGGATGTACTCGGATCAACATAACCGACTGTGATGCTCCGCTTGTTGCGACTGAACCGACTTCCTTCGATATCCCACTTCGAGCTACGTGCGCATTTGAGTCAAAAAAAATGACTGACAAAGAGGTCAGCCTCATTCCAATACTCGGGACGAGAACCGCAGCAGGAAAGTTGGGGTCTGAGAAAGTCGCTCGAATGACGGGCAGTAGAGTGGCGCGTGGGCTCTCTCAGCGCGATTCTCGCAGATTTGCCAGCACTACTCTGCGGACAACACGGACTCTTCTCATGAGAGCAGTTTTCTCTGTGAATCCGGCAGACTAGCTGGCGGAGGAAGCAGTCTGCTGCGAACCGGTCTCACCGGCGAAATTCCCTGATAAGGGGCCAATTACAGGGAATTTCTCCGATCTGATCCCTGATCGCCGATTTCTCGAAGCCAATGTTCCATACAGTTCAAAGACTTGTTCGAAAATTCCCTAGGCGAGCGAACAGGGAATTCGGTCGAGGAGAACAGGGAAGATCTATTCCGGAACAGGGAATTTTCGGCGCGCGCCTACTGCGCCGTCCAACCGCCGTCGACAACCAGGTGGGCGCCCGTGACCATCGCCGCGAGGCGATGATCGGCAGGGCCGATCCCCGCCGGTGCTGCCGTCACCTCGATTTCCACTTATGGTCTGTCGGCGGTCCCTTTGGCGCCAGCCCGGGGGTAGCGTGCTCGTCCTCGAAGCGCATGACCTTAACCACTCGATCGCGCAGTGGGCCGCCGATATTGAGGTGAAGCGCCCAGACCCCCGTCATCTCGAGTTCGAGGCGCGCCCGGTATGTTCCCGGCTCGGCCCC
>JAYUHJ010000256.1:0-10224 GCA_043767065.1 Hyphomicrobiales bacterium
TCCTGCACCCGCGTCTTGAACGCATCTTCCGAGAGCCCGGGCTCGATCGGCTCCAGAAACTCCATCCGGATCGTACCCGGATAGATCCTGAAAGTGCGCCGCGGCCAGAACACGCCCGAATTGAGCGCGACCGGGAAACAGCGCACGCCGAGCTGCCCATAGAGATGCACGACACCGTACTTGTAGGCGGGCTCCGCGCCGACCGCACGGCGAGTGCCCTCCGGGAACAGGATGAGTTGACGGCCGCGTGCGATCTTGACCTTCGCCCGTTCGGTGATCTCGCCAAGCGCCGTTCCGCCGGTCCCGCGCCGGATAGGTATCATCTCCGCCTTAGTGACATACCAGCCGAACACCGGCAGCCACATCAGTTCACGCTTGAGCACATAGAACGGGTCGGAGAACAGCGTGACCAGCGCGAACGTCTCCCACGCTGACTGATGCTTGGCGGCGATCAACAGCGCTCCTGGCGGAACCCGATCGTATCCTGTTATTTCGAAGTTTGTTCCGCAGATCGTACGCAGGAGCCAATGATTGACCTTGGCCCAGCTATGCACCGCCTTCCAGAAAATGCGCCGCGGCAACAGCAGGAACGGCAAACAAATAATCAGATGCAGAATCGTGTTGAGATGGAAGCAGGTATGAAACATAAGCGAGCGAAGCAGGAGCACGGCGGCCGTCCGTTCAGCTCAAGCGACCCCGCGCCCGGGCGCGTGGTTGGCGCCAGCGTGCGGCGGTTCGATGCGCAGGCGCGCGAGTGCGACCACGTATTTTACGTATTCGACGAACAGGAGCCGCGCGGTTTCCGCGCGCGACCACCAGCCTTCCTCGCGCATGCGTTCGCTGACCACCGGGTAAGGCACCAGCGCCACATCCGGCATTTCTCGCGCCAGCTCGATCAGCGCGCGGGGCATGTGCCAGGCCGACGTCACCACGATCAGCGAGCGGAACTTCTGTTGCTTCGCCCAGCGTGCGGCGGCGACCGCGTTGCCGATCGTGTTCTGCGCTTCGCGGTCGATGTCGATGCAGCAGCCGAACAGGCGTTCGACTTCCCGGCTGCGCCGCGCGATCTCGCCCGAACTTGCTAGCGGATGTACGCCGGTGATCAGCAGTCGCCGCCCGCGTTTGGCGGCGAGCAAGTCGATCGCATCCTCGATGCGCGAGGCGCCGCCGGTCAGCACCACGATGCCGTCGGCTGGCCGATCGAGCGCGACTTCGTTGCGCGGGATCGTTGCGGCGAATACGAGGAACCCGCCAATCAACATGCCCGCGGCAAGCAGCAGGACGCTCCCGAGCAAGGCGACGACGCGCGGGTACCGCCGGCCACGGCCGGTTTCTGCACGCCTGGAGGCTTCCCTTGCGTCCTCCATTTCCTCTCCCTGCCGCGGTGGGGATGGTAGCGCGAATTGAGGCGTCCCTGCGATAAAGAGGTATTTAAATACCGGATCAATCGATGCCGCGTAGCGTCCGTTGTACCGTGCGTCGCGAGGCAATAGCAGTGACTAAAGCCACAAGCAGGCCGGCGGCCGCGATCCAGGCATAGCCGCGGGGCTCAAGGGCGATACGGCCCAACAGAAGCGCCGCTTCGCCCCCGCCGGGCACGATCGCGGCGAGGTCCGGAGCGACGCCCGCGAGCAGGAAAAACAGCGCCGCCGCGGCCCCGCCCAGGATCGCACCGTTCAGGCCCACGACGAGGAAATGGCGCTGGAACGCGCTCGCAATGAAAGACTCGCGCGCGCCGACCAGATGCAGCACCTGGACTACCGCGCGGTTCGCCGCCACCGCGCCGCGGGTCGCAAACGACACCGACAGGATCGTCACCAGCAGCACCAGCACCAGCACGCCGACGCCGATCAGCATCACCACGTCGGAAAGCGCCGCGAGTCGTCGCGCCCAGCTGCGATGATCGTCGAGGCTGGCACCGGCGACGTTTTGTGTCAGCGCACGCTTGAGGCCAGCGAGATCCGCTTCGCGCTCGTCGGCGAGCCGCACTACGACGAGGCGCGGCACCGGCAGCGCCTGCAAATCGACGCCGGCGCCGAGCCAGGGCTCGAGCAGCCGCGCCGACTCCTCGCGGCTATAGGCGCGCGCGTCGGCGACGCCGGGCGTGCGCCGCGCCAGCTCGACCGCCTTGGCGATCTCCGCCTCGATATCGCGCCCTTCGATCGGGCGCACCTGGATCGTAACTTCGCGCGCCACGTCGGCGTGCCATTCGCTCGCGGCCACCCGCACGATCTCGACCGCACCGGCTGCGACGCCGGCGAGAAACGTCATGATCGCGATCACCGCGACGAGCGAGGAGCCCGCCACGGTGCCGCGCGGCACGATCGGCGTCATGCGCCGTTTGCCCGATTTTTCCGTTTCGTCTACCAAGGTTTGTCCCTTCATTCGTCGAAATGCAGCCGGCCGTCGGCGAGCACCAGCCGGCGGGCGTCGAATTGGTCCATGAGCGCGATGTCGTGGGTCGCGATCACCACCGAGGTACCCGACCGGTGCAACTCGACGAACAGCCGCAACAGCCGCAGCGCCAGCGTAGGATCGACGTTCCCGGTCGGCTCGTCGGCGAGCACGAGCTCAGGCCGCCCGATGAGCGCGCGCGCGATCGCGGCGCGCTGCTTCTCGCCGCCGGAGAGAATCGGCGGCAGCGCATCCATGCGCTCGCCGAGCCCGACCCAGCGCAGGAGTTCGGTCGCCTCGGAGCGATAGCTCGCCTCGTCGCGGCCCTGTACGCGCAGAGGCAGCGCCACGTTCTCGTAGGTGGTGAGATGATCGAGCAACCGGAAGTCCTGGAACACCACGCCGATCCGGCGCCGGAACACGGCGACCTCGTCGAGCGTGAGCCGCGAGGCGTCGCGCTCGAACAGCGTGATCAGCCCGCGACTCGGCCGCAGCGACAGGAACAACAGCCGCAGCAAGCTGGACTTGCCGGCGCCCGAGGCGCCGGTGAGGAACTGGAACGAATGCGGCTCGATGCCGAACGAGAGGTCCTTCAGGACCTCCGGACCCGGCCCGTACCGCAAGCCGACGTTCTCGAACCGGACCAAGCGTGCCTCCGGCGAATCGGGTGCCCGCCCCATCTAGCCAAATGCCGGCGCCAGCGGCACCCGCTCCCTTGCGACAGGGCCGGCCGCAGCGGCGTGGCGCGCCCCGGAATGCCACGGTTTTCAGGGTTTCCGATCCATTAAGGGTCGGCGGCGATACTCCGGGCCGGGTACGAGTTTGGGTACGGGTATCGTCATGCTTCTGGTTTGTCCTTCCTGCGAAACCTCCTTCCGCGTGGCCTACGTGGCGCTCGGCGCCGAAGGCCGCAACGTGCGCTGTGCGCGCTGCCAGACGATCTGGCTCGCCGATCCGGCGCAGCTGGCGCCCGAACCGCAGACGGGAAGTAGCCGCGAGATTGCAATTATTCCGGCGGGCGAAATCATCAACGTGCCTGCGCTCATCACCGACGACGTCACCATGGCCGAGCCACCGGCCGTGGAAGCGAGCCCGGCGCGAAATTCCTCGGCCTCGAGCAAGCCCGTAGCGCCGGCCTGGAAAAAAATGTCGTGGCGCGGCCGCGACAAGAAATCGGGCCCCGGCCTCGGTCTGGTGCTGACGACCTGCACGCTCGCGATGATCGTGACCGCGGCGATCGTCTCGCCGGCGACCATCGTTCGCGCCATGCCGGATCTTGCCGGTCTCTACGCCGCCGCCGGGAAGCCGGTGAACTTGCGCGGGCTGGAGTTCCGCGAGGTCCGCACCGTGCGCGAAACCCACGACGGCATCGCGCTTTTGGTGACCGAAGGAAAGATCGCCAATATTTCGGGCCACGATCTGGAGCTGCCGCCGATCCGGCTTGCCGCGGTCGGCGCCAACGGCCAGGAGGTCTATGCGTGGACCGCCGCTCCGAGCCGCAGCACGCTCGCCGACGGCGAGACGCTTGCGTTCAAAAGCCGCCTGGCCTCGCCGCCTGCCGAGGCGCGCCAGGTGCAGGTGCGCTTCCTTGGCAAGAGCGATCTGGCCTGGGGCTATCGCTGAACTGTCATGCGCGGGCTTGTCCCGCGCATCCCGCTTAGCGTGGCAAGGCCGTCGTCAAGGCATGGTCGTCATCTCGATCACCGCGTCGAGCACCTGGGCAGCAAGGCGCTCGGGCACCTCGGCGTTCTTGTCCCACCACTCCGGATAGCCCCAGACCTTCACCGCCCGCGCCTTCACCGCGAGGCCGGCGGGCGAGCGGGCGGGCACCGCAGCCATCTGCCGCATCAGCCGGTAGAGCGCCTTTACGGCGGCGTCGGCCGCCGCTTCCGCCGCCGGCACGTCGCTTTCGCGCCTGATCCGGGTGCGGGCCGCCTTGGTGCGCGCGCGGCGGCGGAGCGTGAAGTAGCGCTGCTCGCAGCGGGAATAGCGCTCGTGCGCGGCCTCGAAGACGACAAGGGCCGTGGCGAATTCCCGGCCAAGCGCGCCAAGTGCTACGTCCGGCGGGCTTGCGGGCAGGGCGGAAGAACCGGCGAGCGCGGTTGCGGCCGTTGTCGCCGCGCCGGTGAGCAGGGTGCGGCGGGTGATGGAATGACTCTTACCCTGTGCCATGGTTATGCTCCGCGGCTCGGGTTAGAGCCGAGTGACCGTCGTAAGCGGCCATCCGACTCGCGATTATCTAATACCAGAAAATAGGCGATGTCAATATCTGATACCAGAAAAAAGCGGGGACGCGGGCGACCGCGCGTCAACGCCACGCCGCTCCAAGTCAGAGTCCCTCCGCAGTTGCTCGATGCGCTCGACGGTTGGATTAAAGATTGTCGGTCACCGCCTGCGTCGCGGCCGGATGCGATCCGGGCAATTCTTACCGCTCATCTGCGCAAGGGCGGCTATCTTCCGAAAAAATGAATGCAGCAATCGTAGTGGCTTGCGAGGGGCTAGAGGCGGGCCGGATCAAGTTTATCTAAGACAATGCGCCGCTTTCTATGGCCGGCTTTGTCAAGCCGGTGCGGGATTCCGCGATGCGATCGAGCGCATTGCGGACAGCAAGCGACACATTCACCGTGAGCTTGCCGACAGCATTCGGGCGCGCTTGCGCAGCTTGCGCATCGAACCGCGCGGAGATGGCGCGCCAATTCGGATTTTTCTGGTCATCAAACAATCCGACCTTTTCGGCGACGTGGATGACGCGCGCCTCGGCGCCACGCTCCCAACCTTCAATCCACCCGACAAAATCCGGTGACTTTCTTATGCCGCCATCTAGAAACAGAAGTCGACGATCGACAATCTCAAGAATTACATCGGATGACATGGCCTTGCCGGGCACATAGACCTCGGGGGCGCAACGAAATAGTGCTTGATGATACCAGTAATCGTTGGCGTCGATCGGAATATTCGCGATCTCGTGCCTTGGCAATTCTCGCGCTAGGAAATTCAAGCCAGTCGGTATCTCGCCATCAACTTGGTTGAACTCAAGCAGAACAACCTTTGCTATTCTGGCTGACACGAGCACGGGTGCACCGCCCGTCATAAGTGCGCCGATTTCGGCCGTGCGTTTCAGCGTGCGAATGCCTCTGCCGCTAGGGATCAACGGTTCATCATCCGCATCCCTGGCCTCAGCCAAGTGCTGGAAGGTGCGCTTCGTGCCGTTCAACGCGAGAGCAAGCTCGCTGTAGCTGAACAGGTCGCCAGGGTTTTTCCTTGGGCGCGGCATGGTCTTTTATAGACCGCAAAGGGTACGGAAGTCAATTATCTACCGGAAAGAGTACGAAACTGTGGGAAGGCAGCCGATGGGCGAGTGCGCGAGCTTCGCATCGCGCTTCGCGCCCTAGCCGATCCGACTGCTGCTGCTAATTCACGCGCTGGACGGGGTCCAGCCGCCGAAATGTTAGCCGACCGTCCCTACCCAATATCGCCTGATATAGGCTTACGTGTCTAAAGGAAGCCTTTGATAGAGCCCGAACGACACGTGCGCGGAGTTTCTTCGCCGCCCTTGCACCCAAAGTCACCGTGCAAAAAGCCCCTGCTGGCACTCGTTCCAACCACAAATTATAACCCCTTGGTGTTTTCGGAAATCTGCCACGCAAAAATTTTTTCGTTCCCGCTATGCTTCTGATGAATCTCCATTCGCGCTCGTAAGCCCAACTGGACGATTTTGTGCAAAGCAGACTTTCAGCGTCTAAATCTTCGAGATATGGAAAGAAATCAATGTGATCGGCATATCGAACTCGCATCAATAAGCATCCGCTTCGCCAAAAGAACCTGTGGCTGGCGTTGAATCCGATCACAAGACCCCTGTGCGCGTCGGAATAGTGAGACCACATAGCCTCTACACGTCTCGATGAGGACAGTGAAAAGATACCGGTTCCAAAGTCCAGGACGCCTTGAAGAAGGCGCCGTTGCACGATTGGACGACGCGCCGGTGTGAGCCAATTCAAGAAATCTCTGAAGGTGCCTTCTTTCAGTTCTAATTTAGGAAACGAGTCTGCGAAGTCGTCTACAAATTTGTTCCAGTCCACACGTGATGCACGAAACTTCGGTTGAGATTCAGCAGGGTCATTCAGGTCCCCAAGCTGGGTCAGTCTAATCATCTGAGTTTCAAGAATGTTCGCCCGTTTAGGCGGAACATACTTGTATAAGGTCCTCACGACTCTTTTCCGTATATATCGAGGGATGGCTTACGTTCTTGGTCAAGCTGGCTATATCCTGTCAAAAAGCCCCTCAACAACTGAGGATATGGATTCCGGGCTCGCGGCCTGCGGCCGCGCCCCGGAATGACGCCTAGAAATCCTTCAGCAGCCGCTCGAGATAATCGAGCTCGATGCGCGGCCGTAGCGGCTCGCTCAGGCGCTTGCGCAGCTCCTCGAGCACGCGGCGCGCGCGCTGCACGTCGATCTCGTCCGGCACCTTCACCGTGAAATCGTCGCCATATTCGCGCGTGCGTACCGGTCGCCCGAGCGGATCGGTGCGGTCGGCCGCTTCGGGCGAGGGGCCGAACGGGTCGCCGGGCCCGTCGCCCGGACCACCCTGCTGTTCAGCGAGCTGCCTCGCGAGCTGTTGCGCGCCGCGCCGCAGGCTTTCCAGCGCACGGCCCTGAGAATCCACGGCACCCTCGGCGTCGGTGTTGCCGAGCTGCCCTTCGGCGTCGCGCATGGCCTGCTCGGCACGGCTCAAGGCGTCGCCGGCTTCCTTGCCCGGGCCGCCTTCTTCCTCGGGCTGGTCGCCGCGCTCGCGCTGCCGCTTCATGGCATCGAGCATGCGCTGGAGCTGCTGGCGCAGATTCTCCTGGTTCTGCTTGAGATCGCCCATGGCGCGGCGCTCACGCTCGGAACGCTGTTCCGGGGCGCGATTGCGCCGGTCGGCGCGGCTGTCGCGGCCCTCGCGGAACGTGCGGTCGCGCAGGCGCTGCTGCTCCTGGATCATGCGCCCGAGTTCATCGAGCCTCTCGTTCATCTCGCCGGGCTGGTCGCCGCGCGCTTGTCGGTTGCGCAGGCCCTCGAGCATGGCCTGAAGCTCGTCCAAGAGCCGCTTGGCCGCATCGCGGGCGCCGCTGCGCGCCAGGCTCTCGATGCGGTCGAGCATGTTCTTCAGGTCCTGCGGCCGCAGCATGCGCGCGTTGCGATCGAGCGGGCGCGCCTCGGTGGTGCCGTCGCGCCGCGTCTGTTCGGCCAGTGCGCGCAGGAAGCGGTCGAGCGCCTGGCGCAGGTTGTCGGTAAGCCGCTTGAGCTCTTCTTCGGTCGCGCCCCGTTCGAGTGCCTGGCGCAACGCGTCTTCTGCGGCCCGCAGCGCCTTTTCGGCGTCCGACATGGTGCCGTCCTCGATCAGCACCGCGATCTCCCACAGGTAATCCACCACCGAGCGCAGCTCATCGTCGTTGCGCGCGAGCTTGGTGCGAGTCGCGGCGGTGCGGACGCCAAGATAAATCGAAGGCTCCGGCGTGAAACGCTCGGGCGCGATCAACAGCGCTTCGAGCGCGCCGCGGACGCGGTCGCGCTCGTTGGCGTCGAACGCGAGCAGGCGGCGCTGCTCGACCAGCGCGCGCGCCAAGGGCTTGGCGAAGGTGCGCTCGGGCAAGAGGATTTCACGGGCCTCGCTGCGTCCCTCGTTGCCGGCCTCGTCGCGGGCGATGAGCACGAGGGTCGCGAGCGTTCCGGCCCACGGATGCTCGGTGATGTTCTTGGTGGTCTGGCCGGTGCCGGCATGCGTGCGCGCTTGCGGCAGCACGAGCGGGAAATCGGGTCCCGCCACCAGCGGGCGCGGCGGCTGCGCGCCTTCGCGGGCGGGCGCGGCCGGTCGCGTGAAGCGCGCCTCGGCTTGCGTCACGCCGTAATCGTCTTCGATCTTGTAGGTCAGCACGACCGAGGCGCGGCCGAGCACTTCGGGGTCCTTGGCGTGCGCGATGGTGGGCGCTCTGTCAGGTACCGCGCGGAAGCCCCAGGTGGCGATTCCGGCCGGCAGTCCGCGCACGGTGAGCGAGCCGTCGGCGCCGATCTTGAAGCGCCGCTCGATGGTGCCTTGTGCCGCGGTCGGCGTATCGGCGGTGTCTTCGGCGAGGCCGCCCAGCGCCGCCAATTCGATCGACGCAAGGCCCGTTGCGCGCACCACGAGCACGCTTCCGGTGGGAACCGAAACGGCGGCGATCTCGCCCGGCGCCGGTTCGTCGTGACGAACGCCGGGCAGCAGCACGGGCGCGCGGCCGGTATAGACCGGCGGCGTCACCCAGGCGTCCACGCGATAGAGCCGCGGCGCGATGGCGCCGGAGAAATCGAAAGCCACAGTGACGCGCTTCCAGCGCTCGCCTTCGGCCATGAAGAAGGTGGTGACCAGCGCGAGCACCACGAGCGCGCGCAGCGCATAGGGATCGCGCTCGGTAAGCCGCGGCTTGGGCCAGCCGGCACGCAGCGCCGCCGCGCGCGCCGCCGCGCGCTCGACATGGGCGCTCCACAGCGCCTTCATGACCGGGTCCTCGTCGCCGTGCGCGAGGCGGTCGGAGATCGTGGTGGCCGGGCGATGCTCGATCCCGGTGCTGCTATCGAGCCGCCGCAGTGCTTCGCCGCGTCGCGGCCAGCGCACGAAGCCGGCCGGAACCAGGCTCGCGATCAGCACGAGCCCGAACAGCGCGAGTACTCCAATTCGCCAGATCGGCGGGAGCGCGAGCCAGAACCCAGCCCAGGAGAAGGCGAGAAAAATGGCGGCGACGGCCATGACCGCCGTGATCGCGGGCCAGGCGCGCTCCCACAGCAGGGCGCTGCGGGCGCGGGATAGCGCAAGCGTGAGCCGCCGGATCGCGTCTTCGATCACGCCGGTTCTCGGGCCCGACCCGGGCTCGCCGCGTTCGCTCGTGTCAGGCGCCATGCTCAAGCAAGGCTCCTTATTGCGACTCCCCAACGGCCCAATCTAGCATGCGATGCAGCATTGGGGAGCCGTCACATAGGCGTTATCTAGGATTTTCTAAGACTTAGAGGGCTTTTCGGCGAGCCAGGGCGGCATCCGGTCCAAGGCGATCAGCGCCTCTACGTCCAACCGCGGGCGCACCACGGCCGCCTCGGTTCCCTTGACCAAGACCTCCGGCACCAGCGGGCGCGTATTGTAGGTCGAGGATTCGACCGCGCCATAGGCCCCGGCGGTCATGACCGCCAGCAACTCGCCCTCGCGCACCACCGGCATGCGCCGGCCGAGCGCGAGATAGTCGCCCGATTCGCAGATCGGCCCGACCACGTCGGCGACGAAGGATTCGGCGCCGGGCAGCGGCTCGCGCACCGGCTGGATCTCGTGATGCGCGTCATACAACGTCGGCCGGATCAGATCGTTCATCGCCGCATCGATCACGACGAAGGTCTTGGCCTCGCCGCGCGTCACGTAGATCACGCGCGTCACCAGCACCCCGGCATTGCCGACGATCATGCGCCCGATTTCGAAGATGAGCTTCAGGCCGAGCCCGCGCGTATGACGCTTGACCACTTCGGCGTAATCCTTGGGCAAAGGCGGGGTCTCGCCCGGACGATAGGGGATGCCGAGGCCGCCGCCGAAATCGATGTGTTCGAGCTTGTGGCCGGCTGTTATGAGATCGCGCGCGAGCTCGGCCAAGAGCGCAGCCGCGTTGTCGAACGGCGCCAAGTCGGTCATCTGGCTGCCGATATGCATATCGACGCCGATGACCCGGATGCCGGGCAGCTTCGCCGCCTGCGCATAGACCTCGCGCGCGCGCGAGATCGGCACGCCGAACTTGTTCTCGGCGGTTCCAGTCGCGATCTTCTTGTGGGTCTTGGC
>JAYUHJ010000257.1:0-1777 GCA_043767065.1 Hyphomicrobiales bacterium
CCTTCTGCGCCGCGAGATAGCTCAGCACCTGCTTCTCGGTGAGTTGGATCTGCTTGACCTCTTGCGCGCCGGCGAGGCCGGCCGGCAGCGTGAATGCGATGGCAACGATGGCCGCGATCATCAGGCGATGCAGATGTTGCATGGAAGTCGTCCTCTGTTCCTCGATTCCACCAGTACCATAAATCACCTCCCCCCTTGAGGGGGAGGTCGCCATCTAAAGCGCCGACCATTTTTCCGTCATCCTTCGAGGCTCGGCCGCTTCGCGGCCTCGCACCTCAGGATGACGGACTCCACTCCGGCCGTCATCCTGAGGTGGCCGTGCACCGATCTCGGGCTTGCCCGAGATCGGCACCAATAAATGCGCAAGTCGGCAACAGCCGACTTGCGTGCGCGGCCCTCGAAGGATGCGGCCGGTCCTCCGACAGAAAGGAAACAGAGAACAGCCATGACCCACCTCGACTCCACCCCCGAAACCAAATCCGCCCCTTCCGACGTCGCCGCCGCGTTCGAGGAATTTCAGCGCACGTTCGAGGCCTATAAGGAAGGCAACAACGAGCGCGTCGGCAAACTCGAGCGTCGTTCCGACCCGCTGGTCGAACAGAAGGTGCAGCGCATCGGCGATACGCTCGACGCGCAGAAGCAGCTGCTCGACGAGCTCGTGCTCAAGGGCCGCCGCCCCGCGCTCGGCATCGAGACCAAGCGCTTCGATCCCGCCGCGATCGAGCACAACAAGGCGTTCGACGCCTATGTGCGCCACGGCGAGGCCTCGGGCCTGAAGCGGCTCGAGGAGAAGGCGCTCTCGGTCGGCTCTGGCGCCGACGGCGGGTACCTGGTGCCCGAGGAGACCGAGCGCGAGATCGGCCGCCGCCTCTCGCAAGTCTCGCCGATCCGCGGCATCGCCGGCCACCGCACCGTCAGCGGCAACGTCTATCGCAAGCCCTTCCTCATCACGGGTGCTGCCACCGGCTGGGTCGGCGAGACCGCGGCGCGGCCGCAGACCAATTCGCCGACGCTGGCCGAGCTCGCGTTCCCCACCATGGAGCTCTACGCCATGCCGGCGGCGACGCAGACCTTGCTCGACGACTCCGCCGTCAATATCGACGAGTGGATCGCCGCCGAAGTGGACATCGCGTTCGCCGAGCAGGAGGGCACCGCGTTCGTTTCCGGCGATGGCACCAACAAGCCGAAGGGCTTTCTGGCTTACGACAAGATCGCCGAGACTTCCTGGGAATGGGCCAAGCTCGGCTTCGTGCAGACCGGCCTCGACGGCGGCTTCCCGGCCACCGACCCGGCCGATCCGCTGATCGAACTCATCTATGCGCTGAAGGCCGGCTACCGCCAGAACGGCAGCTTCGTGATGAACCGCCGGACGCAAGCCGAAGTGCGCAAGCTGAAAGACGAAGGCGGGCAGTACCTGTGGCAGCCGCCCGCCAGCGCCGGAGCGCCGGCGACGCTGATGGGCTTCCCGCTCGTGGAGGCCGAGGACATGCCCGACATCGCCGCGGACAGCTACGCGGTCGCCTTCGGCGATTTCCGCCGCGGCTATCTGGTGGTCGACCGCATGGGCGTGCGCGTGCTGCGCGACCCGTATTCGGCCAAGCCCTATGTGCTGTTCTACGTCACCAAGCGCGTCGGCGGCGGCGTCGCCGATTTCGACGCGATCAAGCTGCTGAAGTTCGCGGGGGCGTAACGCGGCAACTGTGCTCGGCCTCTTCTTCCCTCATTGCCGGGCTTGACCCGGCAATCCAGTCGGCAGCGCTCGGCGAGCCTCGCTGGA
>JAYUHJ010000258.1:0-4299 GCA_043767065.1 Hyphomicrobiales bacterium
TGCTGACCAGCCCCGCCTTGAACGTCACCGCACACGACCGCATCGTGGTTGACGGAACTCCGCTGCCGCAGCGCGAGCGCACGCGACTGTTCCGCTATCACAAGCCGCCCGGCCTGCTCACCACGAACCGCGACGACCGCGGGCGGCCGACGATCTTCGGCGCCCTGCCGCGCTCGTTGCCGCGCCTCGTCTCCATCGGCCGCCTCGATCTCACCAGCGAGGGACTGTTGTTGCTCACCAACGACGGCGGCCTCGCGCGCGTGCTGGAATTGCCCGACACCGGGTGGCTGCGGCGCTATCGCGTGCGCGCCCACGGCCGGGTCGATCCGGCGGCGCTGGCGCAGCTGAAGAACGGCATCACCGTGGACGGCATTGCCTATGGACCGATCGAGGCGGCGTTCGATCGCGAGCAGGGCGCCAATGTCTGGATCACCATGGGCCTGCGCGAGGGAAAAAACCGCGAGGTGCGCAACGTCTTGCGGCACCTTGGCCTTTCGGTGAACCGGCTTATCCGCATCTCGTATGGCCCGTTCCAGCTCGGCGATCTGGAGCGCGCCGCCATCGAGGAAGTGAACATGCGCACGCTGAAGGAACAGCTCGGCGAACGCCTCGCGCGCCTCGCCGGCAGCGATTTCGATGCGCCGCTGCGAGAACTTGAGCCCGCTTCACCTCCCCCCTCGCGGGGGAAGCCGGCTCACGAAGTGGGACGGGAGGAAGGTCGCGAAAAATTCAAGCGCCGTTCACCCCCTTCCCCACCCTCTCCCCTTCCTGCCAGTGTGAAAGGAAGCGAGAAGAGGAAGCGCGTAGGACGTGCGCGCGACCGTGGCCGGAAGAGTAGAGGTGGGCCAAGATGAAAATCGTTCAGCTCACCGAATGAGATGAAATGCGAATAGTCGGCGGCAAGCTGCGCGGGCGCGCGCTGAAAGGCCCCTCCTCCGACGCGATCCGGCCGACCGCCGACCGCTTGCGCGAGTCGATCTTCAATATTTTGGCGCACGCCTATGCCGACCCGGTCAGCGATGCCCGCGTGCTCGATCTCTTCGCCGGCACCGGCGCGCTCGGCATCGAGGCGATGTCACGCGGCGCGCGCTTCGCGCTCTTCGTCGAGGATGCGGCCGAGGCGCGCGCGCTGATCCGCGAGAACGTCGAGGCCTTCGCACTCCCCGGCGTCACGCGCCTGTTCCGCCGCGATGCGACGAACTTAGGCGAGGCGAAGCCGGTCGAGCCCTTCGATTTGGTGTTCTGCGATCCGCCCTATGGCCACGGCTTTGCCGAGCAGGCGCTCACTTCGGCGCGCGCCGGCGGCTGGCTCGCGCCCGGTGCGCTCATTGTGATCGAGGAGAAAGCAGGCGCTTTCAAATCGCCCGAAGGCTTTGAGGAAATCGAGCGGCGTGCTTACGACGATACGGAGATCGTTTTTCTGCGCGCCCCGGTGTGACCTTAGCGCCGCCCGAACAGCTTCTCGATATCGGCGAGCTTGAGCTCCACGTAAGTCGGTCGGCCGTGATTGCACTGGCCGGCATAGTCGGTGCCTTCCATCGCGCGCAGCAGCGCGTTCATCTCCTCGGGCCGCAGCCGCCGCCCGGCGCGCACAGAGCCGTGACAGGACATGGATGAGGCCACCGCGAGCAAGCGCCGCTCCAAAGGCAGCGAGCTGTCCCATTCGGCCATATGCTCGGCGAGATCGCGCACGATGCCCGAGACATCGACGTCGCCGAGCAGCGCCGGCACTTCTCGCACCAGCACCGCGCCGGGCCCGAAGGCTTCGAGCACAAGGCCGAGCTTCGACAATTCCTCCGCCCGCTCATTGAGCGCCGCTGCGTCGGCCGGGTCGAGCTCGACCACGGCGGGCACCAGCAGCATCTGCCGCGATACACCGTCGCGCTCGATCGCAGCCTTCAGCTTTTCGTAGACCAGCCGCTCATGCGCCGCGTGCTGGTCCACCAGCACGAGGCCGTCTTTGGTCTGCGCCACGATATAGGTCTCGTGCAGCTGTGCCCGCGCGGCGCCGAGCGGGTTGTCGAGCGTCTCGGGCGCGGGCGGCGCCGCGGACGCGCGGGCGTCGGCCGATGGCGCGGCGAAGCCTTCAAATCCGGCCTGTTCGTTCTCGGAAAATCCCGCAGGCGGCGCCGCCAAACTGCGCCAGTTCACGCCGCGGCCGTTTCGCCGCGCGAACGAAGAAAAGCGCGTGGCTCCCGTCGTCGACGAGCGTCGCGCGCCTTCGCCAAGCGCATCCTTGAGCGCCCGCACCAGGAGACCGCGCACCAGGCCCGGATCGCGGAACCGCACCTCGGTCTTGGCCGGATGGACGTTCACATCGACCTCGCCGGGATCGAGCGTGATGAAAAGCGCCACCACCGGATAGCGCCCGCCATGCAGCAGATCCGCATAGGCCGCGCGCACCGCGCCCAAGAGCACCTTGTCCCGCACCGGCCGGCCGTTGACGAACAGATACTGTGAGAGCGAATTCGCCCGCGCGAACGTCGGCAAGCCGGCGAGGCCCGAGACGCGCGCACCTTCGCGCTCGCCCTCGACCTGCACCGCGTTGTCGCGCAATTCCGCGCCGAGCACGTCGGCCATGCGCAGAAGCCGGCCATCCGCGTCATCCCGCTGCGTCGCATAAGTAACCGGCGCACGGTCTTCGGCCACCAGCGTAAACGCGACGTCTGGCCGCGCCAATGCCAATCGCCGCACGGCTTCGATCGCCGCGGCGTTCTCGGCCCGCTCGGATTTGAGAAACTTTAGCCGCGCCGGCGTGGCGTAAAAGAGATCCCGCACCTCGACTCGCGTACCCGGCCCGAGCGCTGCCGGCCGCACGGCCGACTTTTTCCCGCCCTCGACGCGGATTTCCGAGGCGTTCGCCGCGTCCCGCGTGCGCGTCAGGATCGAAAGCTTCGCCGCGGCGCCGATCGAGGGCAGCGCCTCGCCGCGGAAGCCGAGCGTCCGCACTGCGAGCAGATCGTCGCCGGGCAGCTTCGAGGTCGCGTGGCGCTCGACTGCGAGCACCAGGTCCGCCGGAGTCATACCGGCGCCGTCATCGGTGACGCGCACCAGCCGCGTGCCGCCGCCCGCAAGCACCACTTCGATGCGCGCGGCCCCCGCATCGAGCGCGTTCTCGACCAGTTCTTTGACGGCCGAAGCCGGCCGCTCCACCACCTCGCCGGCGGCGATGCGGTTGACGACGGCTTCTGAAAGCTGACGTACGGTCATGAACGAGCCTTGAGCGAGTCGGCGATCGGACTCTAGCGCCAGTGCGGCGTGGCAGCGAGGCACGCGCCCGACATCCCCGCTCTACACAAGATCAGCCTGCGAGATAGCGCTTAGCGAGCCGCTTGCCGTCCTCGACGCCGGGCTGGTCGAACGGATCGACGCCGAGCAGGTGGGCAGCGAGGATCGTTTCCAGCATAAAGTGCATCATGAGCGCGCCGAGCGAGCGCGCGTCCAGCCGGTCCACATGGATCGCGCGCACCGGGCACTGCTCCGCCGCGAGCGTCTCGATAATGGCCCGGCCTTGGGCCGCGACGAGATCGCCGACGCTTTTGCCGCCGAACCCGGACTCTCCCGCTTTGCTCGCAAGCTGCGGATCGATTTTCGGGCCGCGCCCGACCGCGCCCGTGGTCACGATCGTAAAGAGCTTGTCGCGCGGGCCGCCGAGATAGAGCTGCAACTGGCTGTGCTGATCCACGGGACCGAGCGCTGCAATCGGCGTCGTGCCCTTGCCGTCCTTGCCCAGACTCTCGGCCCACAGCTGCACCCACCACTTGGTGAAACGCTCGAGCCGGTCGGCATAGGCCATCAGCACGGTGATGTTCTTGCCGCTCTCAGCCGCGGCAACGCTGAGCGCCGCGCCCTGCGCGGCCGGCACGTCGGCGGGCAGCTCTTTCTCGATTACCGGCAGAAGCGTCTGCCGCGCGCCCTCGCGGATCGCCCCGGCATCGAGGCCGAGCACAAGCGCGGGCAACAGCCCGACATTGGAAAACACCGAGTAGCGCCCGCCGATCGCGCGGTCATGCTCGAGCATGGCAGCGCCGGTGCCCGACAGCAGATCGCGCAAGCCGTTGCGCCGGCCTGGGCCGGCCGGCTCGGTGAGGCCGAACAGATGCTCGCCCAGCTTCTTCACGCCCGCGGTCTTGAGCGCGGCCATGGCGGCCATGACCTGCATCAGCGTCTCGGCCGTGCCGCCGGACTTAGAAATGGCGACGAAGCGCGTGGTCTTGAGCGGCAGGTGCTGCAGCGCCGCGCCGAGCGTGATCGGATCGAGATTGTCGAGGAAATGCACCCGCGGCTCCTTGCGCATCG
>JAYUHJ010000259.1:0-10201 GCA_043767065.1 Hyphomicrobiales bacterium
GATTTTCGGAAGGCTCACCGCCTGGCAGAACTGGGTCTTCCAGCGCCCCAACGCCATCGGCGAGCAAGGCGCGCTTAAAGTGTATGGCAGCGGCGTGAAACCGACTTTCGACCGGGAAAGGGTGTGAACATATGAACATCGGTCATGTCGATTACGACGGTCTGATCCCGAACAACGTGAATCTGAGCGGCGACCCGCGCGTGAAGGCGGCGCTGGAAAAGTGGCATCCGGGCTATATCAACTGGTGGCAAGACATGGGGCCGGAAGGCTTCCAGCAGTCGCTGGTCTATCTCCGCACCGCCGTCAGCGTCGATCCGAAGGGCTGGGCCAAGTTCGATTACGTGAAAATGCCCGATTACCGGTGGGGCATCCTGCTCGCGCCGCAGGTCGAGGAGCGGAAGATCCCGTTCGGCGCACATATGGGCGAAGCGGCCTGGCAGGAAGTGCCCGGCGAATATCGCGCGATGCTCCGCCGTCTGGTCGTGATCCAAGGCGACACCGAGCCGGCTTCCGTCGAGCAGCAGCGTTTTCTCGGCAAGACCGCGCCCTCGCTCTACGACATGCGGAACCTCTTTCAGGTCAATGTCGAGGAGGGCCGCCACCTGTGGGCGATGACCTATATCCTGCACAAATATTTCGGCACCGACGGCCGCGAGGAGGCCGATCAGTTGCTCATGCGCCGCTCGGGCGATGCCGACGCGCCGCGCATGCTCGGCGCCTTCAACGAGGAGACGCCGGACTGGCTCTCCTTCTTCATGTTCACCTATTTCACCGACCGCGACGGCAAGATGCAGCTGCACAGCCTGGCGCAGTCCGGCTTCGATCCGCTCTCGCGTACCTGCCGCTTCATGCTCACCGAGGAAGCGCATCACATGTTCGTCGGCGAGACCGGCATCGGCCGGATCGCGCGGCGCACCTGCGAAGCGATGAAAGATGCGGGCATCGAGGACCCTAACGATAGAGCTAGAGTGCGCGCGCTGGGCGTGATCGATCTTCCGACCATGCAGAAGAAGCTCAATCTGCATTACTCCTTGTCGCTCGATCTGTTCGGCTCGGAGGTTTCGACCAACGCGGCCAACGCATTCAATTCCGGGCTCAAGGGCCGCTTTCAGGAAACGGAAATCAAGGACGATCACCGGCTCGAACATTCCACCTATCCAGTGCTCAAGCTCGTAAACGGCGAGATCAAGCTGGTGGATGAGCCCGCCCGCACCGCGCTCAACATGCGGCTGCGCGACGATTACACCGCCGACTGCGCCAAGGGTCTGTTGCGCTGGAACAAGATCATCGACACGGCCGGGATCGCTTTCCAGTTCGCCTTGCCGCATGTCGCCTTCCACCGGCAGATCGGCGAGTTCCGCGATGTGCAGGCAACGCCGGCAGGCGAACTGATCGACGAGGCGACGTGGCAGAAGCGGAAATACGAATGGCTGGCCTCGAAAGAGGACGGCGACTTCATCGCCTCGCTGATGAAGCCGATGCGCGAGCCGGGCAAGTTCGCGGGCTGGATCGCGGCGCCGATCGTCGGCATCGACAACAAGCCCGGCGATTTCGAGTACGTGAAGCTCGACTGAACCGGGCGCCGCGCGAGCGCAGTCAGACGCGAAGCTTGCCGACCACTTCGCAAAAGCGGCGCACCGGAGCTTGATCGCGGATCAGCGTCATCGGCACCGAGAAGTGGCCGCGGTTCCAGACGAAGGTATTCTCCGCGGGCACACCCCAACTCCGGATCAGCGGCAGCCCACTCGTAAACGGTGTCACGGTATCGCGGCTCCCGAGCAGGGTCACGATTCTCTCCGGCGCCACCGGCGGCTCACCACGCGGATCGAGCAACCTGAGATAGGCCTCGATCAATTCGGGTGTCCAGCCTTTGGCGATGGCTTCGTTGGCGCCGCCGAAGATTTTCGCGATATCGCCGTGCAGGATCGTATCCGCCATCCGCCCGCAATGGGTGACGAGGAACAAAGCGTCGGGCCGCAGCCGCTCGGGCCACTCGCGCGCGCGGTCGGCGGCGAGCTGGGCGAACTGAGCGCCGAGACTGGTGCCGCCGAAAGTGAGCGCGCCGCGTGAAGTACGCCGCGACCAATCGGCGAGCACGGCCCATTCCCGGAGCGCGCCGGTGAAGGCATCGAGCGGCCCGGTCGGAAAAGTCGCGATCAACCGTTCGCCGCCGAAATAGCCGCGCGGCGCGCGCCGCCCATGCCACGGAGCCTCGGGCCGGATGACGCGGAAGCCGGCGGCGCACAACGTATAAGTCTCGTCGATCAGGCCGCGCCAATGGTCGAACTCGACACAGACGCCGTGACCGTAAATGAGAGTCGGCGGATCGATGACGCCCGCGGGCTCGTGTACCCTCGCATAGACCATGTCGCCCAGGCGCGCCGACGGGCTCTTGAAGCGCAACCAGTATTCCGGGCCGATGGAGCTGCCGATGGAGCGCGAGACTTCGATCTCCGGCATCGGGTCCGGCGGCGCCACGAATGGCGCCAAATTTTTCAGTGCCTCGCCATAAACCGCAGCTGCATCCGCCGGGCTGCGTGTCTCCAACTTGACGCTCGGTACGCCGCGCTTGATCAGGAATCCGAAACGCCGCCGCGCGGCGTTATAGGCATGCGCGCCGTCGAGCCGCGCGGCCTCGACCGCGCTCCGGTGCGTGGACGAGTTTTCCTCCGATCCGAAGAACACCTTCTGCCATTCCGCTTCGAGCGCGTCGGAGCGGGCGCGCGCCTTGTCGAAATGCGCGAGCGCGGCTTCGAGACGCTCGCGGTCGTCGAACCGGCGCGACATCGGCACCGCGTCGAAGAAGCGCTCGGGCGAACCATCCGCCATCTGCGCCGCGGCCCACAGGCGCGAGGCCGGGAAGAAGAAGCGGCGCAGCGTCCAGGCGGCGAGGCCATCGAACCAGGGCCAGGCAAGCGCCAGGCCGGCGACAGCGCGCGTTCGCCTTCCCGCAGCAGCCCGCGTCCGTAAGCGCCGCGAAGGGTTGTCGGTGGAAACGGCGGTGCCGACGGCACTCGGAGTGAGATTGGGCCGCGATGCCATGCTGTTCTGCTCTCTGGTGCCCGGATGCTATCCTAGCCGCGCTTGGACGGGCACGCTTTATAGCGGATCATGGCCCGCCGGCACGGGGGAGAGATATGTCGTCTAGCGTGACGTTGCCACTCTGGCTCGTCGTGATCGCGGCCATTCTGGCGGCGCTGGCGATTCTCGATCGTCTCCTTATACCCAGCGTGCGCTGGGCGCTGCGGCGGCGCGCCAATCGCGCCATCGACGAGCTCAATACGCGGCTCAAGCTGCACATCCAGCCCTTCAAGTTCACCAAGCGCCAGGTCCTGATCGATCGGTTGACCTTCGACCCGGAGGTTCTGAACGCGGCCGAGGAATACGCCAAGGAAGCCGGTGTGCCGCGCGAAGTCGCGGTCGAAAAGGTAAAGCGCTACGCGCGCGAGATCGTGCCTTCGTTCAGCGCCTACGCCTATTTCCGCATCGGCACGCGGCTGGCGCGGCGCCTTTCGCAGATGCTCTACCGCGTGCGCATCGGCTACAAGAACGACGAGGCGCTGAAGAACGTCAACCCCGACTCCTCGGTCGTGTTCGTCATCAATCACCGCTCGAACATGGATTATGTGCTGGTGACGTACGTGGCCGCGGCGTCATCGGCGCTGAGCTACGCGGTCGGCGAGTGGGCGCAGGTGTGGGGGCTCAGGAGCTTGATCAAGTCGATGGGCGCCTATTTCATCCGCCGCGACTCGCGCGACGCGCTCTATCGCAAGGTGCTGGCGCGCTACGTCCACATGGCGACCGCCGCCGGCGTGGTGCAGGCGATCTTTCCCGAAGGCGGCCTGAGCCGCGACGGCCGGCTGCGGCCGCCGAAGTTCGGCCTGCTGAGCTACATGGTCGC
This sequence comes from Hyphomicrobiales bacterium, assembly GCA_043767065.1. Classification (GTDB taxonomy): domain Bacteria; phylum Pseudomonadota; class Alphaproteobacteria; order Rhizobiales; family Xanthobacteraceae; genus JAHFPN01. The sequence continues at coordinate 3,902 of JAYUHJ010000259.1, forward strand.
GGGCTTCGATCCGCAAGCGCCGAAAGACGTCGTCTTCATTCCGGTCGGCATCAATTACGACCGGGTGCTGGAAGACCGCATGCTGACGTCCATCGCCAGCGCGGAGCCCGGCAAGAAGCCGATTTTTGGATTTAACCTCAAGACCTTCACGCGCCACTTCTTCCGGCATCTGTCGATGGCCGCGCGCGGCCAATGGTATCGCTTCGGCTATACCTGCGTCAGCTTCGGCGAGCCGGTGTCGCTCCGGAAATACCTCGCCGACAAGCATATCGATTTTCGCACGCTGCCCGCCGATGTCCGCCACGCAGAGATCGAAAAATTGGGGCATCGGCTCATGGACGGGGTCGGCCGCGTCGTGCCGGCGCTCCCGGTCTCACTGGTCTCGACCGCCTTGCTCGATGCCGGGGAGAAGCCACTCACGCTGCTTGAGCTCAAGGGGCGGGTCTCCAACCTGATCGGCCAGCTCGAAGCATCGGGCGCTTACGTGCACATCCCGCGGGCCGATCGCGACTACGCGATCGATGTGGGATTGCGCATGCTGAAGCTGCGCCATCTCATTCTGGAAAGCGATGAGGGCTACCGCGCCAACCCGCAGGAGCTGGCCCTGCTGCAATATTACGCAAACGCGATCGCGCATCTTTTCGCGAACGCGCCCGCTCAAATCGTTGCGTTGGCCGAAGCCGCCAGGCCCGCGCCGATCGATGTGTTCGAGGACCGTTTGCGCGCGAAGAACTAGCGCTTGCTTCCCTGGCCGGTCGCAAGGCGGACCGCCTTGGCTTGCGCCTCGATCGCCAGGCGCGTGACGGTGAAGACGTGCTCCTGCGGCATCGCGGTGGCGGTGCGGTCGCGCACGTCGGCGAGGAACTTGCGGAAGTAGCTCAGCGGCTCCTTGCTCGCGTCGATGTATTTCGTGCCCGATTTGTCGGACAGGAAGACGTGATCGGTGCCGGGACGGCCGACGATATCGACGTATTTCCGAACCTCGATGAAGCCCTCAGTGCCGAGCAGGAACAGGCGCCCGTCGCCCCAGGTGGAGAGTCCGTCCGGCGTGAACCAGTCGACGCGCACATAGCCGGAAGCCCGGTCGCTGCGCAGCGTGAGCTCGCCGAAATCCTGGAACGTGGGAACGTCGGGCATCGCGTAATTGGCGACAGCGCTCGAAACGATCTCGGCGTCCTTCGAGCCAGTCAGGAACAGGAACTGGTCGATCTGGTGCGAGGCGAGATCAACGAGAATTCCGCCATAGGTGCCGACATCGAAGAACCAGGCGGGGCGGATCGCGCGGTTGAGCCGGTGCGGGCCGAGCCCGACGGTCTGCACGACGCGGCCGATGGCGCCGTCAGTAACGAGCTTCGACACCACTTCCATGGCCGGCACGGCGAAGCGCTCCGAGAAGCAGATCGACCAGATGCGGCCGGTCTCGGCGACGGCCCGGCGCACCGCATCAAGTTCGGCCATGGTGGTGGCGCCGGGCTTGTCGACCATCACGTCCTTGCCGTGACGCATCGCTTCGACCGCGATAGCGGCGCGGTCGCGTGGCACCGCCGCGCAACAGATGACCTGGATGCTGGAGTCTTCGATCAACCGGCGGCGCTCGACCGGCTTGAGGTCCGGAAAGCGCTTGCGGAAGCCCTCGAGCACGTGCGGATCGCTCGTCTCCGGGCAATAGCCCGCGCATTGCGCGCCGGCCGCGAGCAGGTCCTCCACGTGATGATAGATGTGGCGGTGATCGAGACCGACGGCGGCAAAACGGATCATCGTTGCTGTGCCCTTCCCGCGCTCAGCCGGCCGCGACCTTGACCGGTGTGCCTTTGGCGCCGGTTTCGATCAAGGCGTCGATCAGTCGGTGAACGCGAAGGGCCTCCTCGCCGGTCACCTTCGGTTCGCGGCCCAACTGAACGGCGTCGAGAAAATCCGCCATCACGGCCCGATGATAATCGTGCGGGAAGGCCATGGGATCGGCGCCGGTTCCGCCGGCGCTCTGGTCGGGGGCGATATCGACCTTGCGGCCGTCGTGATAGCGGACTTCGAGTGCAGTGCCGATGATGGAAGCGGTTCCATTGCGGCAGATCAGCTCGATGCGTTCGAGAAAGCCGGGATAGGCCGCCGTAGTGGCGTCGATCGTGCCCAGCGCGCCATTCCTGAAGCGCGCCGCGGCGCAGACGAGATCTTCCGTTTCCATGCGGTGGACCGGTGTCGTGGTGACGAAGCCTGAGACCTCGTCGATCGGCCCGGCCAGGCTCAACATGAGATCGAGCGTGTGGATGCCCTGCGAGATCAGCACACCGCCGCCGTCGCGCGCCAAGGTGCCGCGGCCCGGCTCGTCGTAATAGCTCTGCGGCCGCCACAGGCGAATAACGGTGGAGCAGCCGACCATCGCGCCGAGCTCGCCGGATTTTAAGATCTCGGCGAGTTTCATTCCCGCCGGCCGGAAGCGGTGCTGCAGCACGATGCCGAGTTTCACGCCCGCCTTGCGGCAGGCTTCGACCAGCTTCACCGCCCGCGCGGTCGTGGTCTCGACCGGCTTTTCCAGCAGCACGTGCTTGCCGGCTGCGGCACAGCGGCTGGCCAGGTCGAAATGGGTATTGGAGGGCGTCAGAATGCTGACGGCATCGACGGTGCGATCGTCGAGGATCGTTTCCAGGCGGTCGCAGAGCGGGAACGGAAACCGCGCCGCGAATGCCTCGCGCCGTTTGGCGCTGGGACTGAAGGCATGGATGACTTCCACGCGATCTTTAAGGTCCAAAAGCCCCTTGGCATGCGGGGTCACGGCCATGCCGAGACCGATCAGTGCGATGCGTGTCTTTGCCATGTCGCTGCTATTTCATTTGTCGATACGGGCCGCAATGCGCGCAGCCGTCGCATCGCCATCGTGCACCAGAACCCGATACCGCGCGAGCAGCTCCTCGCCGCGCCGGACCAGACGGCCCTTTAGCCGGAAAGGCCCTACGGTGACCACGCCCCAATCGGCGACGAACCAGGAAAGGTCGTCGTGATCGCGCTGATCGGGAATGACGGTGATCCCTGCGGTCGCTCCGCCGCCGACCGGTCCGGAGAAATCGACCCAGCGCGCTTCGGTGCCGCTCACCGTCTCGCCGCCGATTCGCCCGCGATCGTCTTGCACCGTGCCGCCGAACGCCACGATCATGGAGTCGGCGACGCGCACGTTGAAATAGGCGTGCCGCGTGGGGCCGAGCATGAAATCCCAATCCAAAGCCGCGAGCCGCGACTCGACATCGATCACGTACATCCCGGCTTCGGCCGAAATTTGCAGGCTTCGCGTCTCGCGCGCCGCGATCCGCCCTTCCGGCGCCGCCCATTCGACCGGGCCGCGCCAATCCAGCGTTTGCGTGATGCGGAACGCATCGCTACCGATCGGCTCGTCGCTGAAGCCGATCTCTACGATCCGCCCCGGCGCGCGGCCCTGGAAAGTCTCGTTCAGATAAAAATTATAGGTGTATTCCTCGAAGCCGCCGGCGACCGGCATGCGGCAATGCAAGTGGTCCGCCGCGATCCAGAACGAATTGTGGTGCGGATGGTCGCCCGGCGACTCCGAGGTCACCGCGTGACCGGCGGGCGTATAGAGCGGAAAGACATAGGCGCGATGGCGGCCTTGGGTCAGCGCGAGCACCGGCCGGTCGTCGCGACGCAACGTGCGCCGGTGGGTCGCGGCCCAGGCGCCTTTCGGCAGCGCAACGGAATTTTCCGTCAGCGAAAAGCGCGCCGTCATGGCCCGAAATACTTGACCGGTACGAGACTCAAGGCCGGCACGAACGAGATGATGGCGAGCCAGATCAAGAGGCCGACCATGAACGGACGACAGGCGCGGTAGGCGAGATGGATCGGCGTGTCGGTGACGCGAGCCGCCGTGAACACCAGTACGGCGAGCGGCGGCGTCAAGGCGCCGATGCACAGATTGGCGACCATCACCACGCCGAAATGCACGAGGTCGATGTTCGCCGCTTTCAGGATCGGGACCAGCAGTGGCACCAGGATCACCATGGAGGCGATCATCTCCATGGCCAAGCCGACGAACAGAAGAAATACGTTCAGCACCAGGAGCAACAGAATCCAGCTGCCGACGAGCGTTCCCATGGCGGCGGCGAGCTTCTGTGGGACCTGCTCGATGATGAGCGCAAACGCGAACGGCGCGGAAGCGGCGATGATGAACATCACTGTCGCCGTCTCGGCCAAGGATTCACGTAGCGCCTGCAGCAACGATGCGCCATTGGCGGTGCGATAGATGAGGACGCCGCAGACGGCGGAATAGAGCGCGGCCACCGCGCCCGCTTCGGTCGCCGAAAAAATCCCGTAGCGAATGCCGCCGACTATGACGAGCGGCAGGATCAGGGCCGGCAGCGCATACCATGCGGCCCCACCGCGCGCCGCCCAGCTTGCGCGGGGACCGCGCTCTCCGATGCCGAGCCGGATGCATTCGATATACACCACGATCGAAAGCACCAGCGCCATCAGCAGCCCAGGCACGATGGTGGCGACGAACAGGGCACCGACCGACACGGCTGCCAACGAGCCATAGATAATGAGTCCCAGGCTCGGCGGAATCATATTGGCGAGGATCGAACCCGAGCTCGTGAGCGCGACCCCGAAGGGTTTCGGGTAGCCATGCCGCGCCATGGCCGGGACCATAGTCTTGGCGATCGCGGCGGCGTCGGCGGTGGAAGAGCCCGAGACGCCGCCCATCAGCGTATTGGTCAACACGTTGACGTGCCCCAGACCGCCGCGAAAATGGCCGACGAGGGTGGAGGCAAGCGCGACCAGGCGATCGGTGATGCCACCGACATTCATCAATCCGGCAGCGAGCATGAAGAATGGAATCGCAAGCAGCAGATAGTCGAGCGAGTTGGTCAAGCTGTGCGGTACGGGAAGCAGCGCCAGCTCACCCTGTGGCAGGAATGCGACGAACGTCCCGAACAGAAGGGCGTCGCCGATCGGCACGCCGAGCAGCATCAGGCCGATCGAGATAATGATCAGCGGCCAGATGACCCCGAGCGAACCCATGAAATTCGTGCCGGCGGCGCTTTCCAGGATGAAGTAGAGAGCGACACCGGCAAGCGTCGAAAGCACGCCGCTACGGACCCGCTCGAAGCCGGCAACCGGATCCAGCGCAAGCACGAGCAGAGAAATGGCCGCGCCGGTCGGCACAGCAAGATAAACATAGGTGTAGGGCCACTGCAGCGCGGGGGACACGTAGGTCGATTTCAGAACAAGGTCGCCGCCATAGATGAGAAGAAACGCAGCGACTGAAGCTGAAATGATCCGTACCGCGACCGCATGCGCACGCAGCGGGCCGGGCCCGAGCGAGCGGGGCAACAGATCGATGACGATGTGGCGTGCGCGGCGCGTGACCATCGCCGCGCCCAGAAAGACGAACCAAACGAACGCGAAGCGGGCCATCTCCTCGGGCCAGCTCAGCGAGTCGTTCAGGACGTAGCGGAAGAAGACCTGGACGAGCGCGATCACCACAGTCCAGACCAGGAGCGTGGCCGCGACCGTCTCGGTCGCGATGTCGATTGCACCGGCGATCCGCGCAGTGACGGGCGTGCGGGCGACCAACAGCAAGCCTCCGACTTCGGCTTTTGAGCTCACAATACTGTTCCGTCCAACGCGGGGGCCGATGACCGGCCCCCGCACCGAACACTAGCATCAGCTCCCGGCGAGACCACGGATGCGGTCGATCATCGCCTTGGTGGCCGGGCTCTTGGCGCTGAACTCGGCGTAAAGCGACTCGGTCGCCTCGCGCCATTTCGGGGCGTCGCTGAGCTGGTAGACCGTGATCCCCGACGCCTTGAGCTCGTCGAGGGTCTTGGCCGCGTTGGCCCGGTTCTGCTTGCGCTGCTCGGCGAACACTTCCTTGGCAGAATCGCGCACCAGCTTCTGCAAATCGGCAGGAAGCGCATCGAGCCAGCGGGCGTTGACGCGCACCGCCTTGGGCAGGAACCAGTGCGACGTATAGGTCAGGTGCTTGGCTTGCTCACCCCACTTGAAGCCCTTGATCGAGAACACGTCGGCCTCGAGCGCATCGATCAAGCCGGTCGAGAGTGCGCTGTATTGCTCGGCATAGGGCAGCGGTGTCGGATTGGCGCCGACCTTCTTCCAGAAATCTACCCAGACCTTGAGCTCGGGCACGCGGATCTTGAGGCCCTTGACCTCGTCGATGCTCGTCACCTTGCGCTTGGAGAGGATGTGGCGGAAGCCGACCTCGCCATAATCGACGAATTCGACGCCGGTCTTGGCGCGGGCGATGCGCGAGACTTCGGCGCCGATCTCGCCCTGCAGCAC
>JAYUHJ010000260.1:0-4288 GCA_043767065.1 Hyphomicrobiales bacterium
ATGGCACCGCGCAGGGCGTTGAGGAACAGGCGCGACGCGCCCAGGAGATTGCCCTCGGCCATGGCGGCGAACGTTTCCAGTGGGCGACCCAGCCGGAGGTGCCGTCGCCGAGCGTGACATGGTCAACCAGATCCTCGATTCGATGGATCTTGAGCGCGAGCGCGGCATTACCATCAAGGCCAACACCGTCCGCCTCGATTACACCGCCAGGAACGGCGAGAAATATGTGCTGAACCTGATCGACACGCCGGGCCATGTCGACTTCGCCTATGAGGTCAACCGGTCGCTGGCCGCCTGCGAGGGCTCGCTGCTGGTGGTGGACGCTTCGCAGGGCGTCGAGGCGCAGACGCTGGCCAACGTCTATCAGGCGCTCGACAACAACCACGAGGTCGTGCCGATCCTGAACAAGGTCGACCTGCCCGCGGCCGAGCCCGACAAGGTCAAGCAGCAGATCGAGGATGTGATCGGGCTGGATGCCTCGCACGCCATCGAGATTTCCGCCAAGACCGGGCAGAACGTGCCCGAGGTGCTGGAGGCGATCGTCACCCGCTTGCCGGCGCCCAAGGGCGATTCCGACGCGCCGCTCAAGGCGCTGCTGGTGGACTCTTGGTACGATTCGTATCTCGGCGTCGTCGTGCTGGTGCGCGTCGTCGACGGCTCGATGCGCAAGGGCCAGCGCATTCGCATGATGCGCACCAAGGCGGCCTACGACGTCGATCGCGTCGGTGTGTTCACGCCGAAAAAGCTGGAAGTAGCCGAGCTCGGCCCCGGCGAGATCGGCTTCCTCACCGCTTCGATCAAAGAGGTCGCCGACACGCGCGTAGGCGATACCCTCACCGACGATAGAAAACCCACCGCCGAGCCGCTACCGGGCTTCCGCCCGACCCAACCCGTCGTGTTCTGCGGACTCTATCCGCTCGACGCCGCCGAGTTCGAGTTGCTGCGCGCCGCTATGAGCAGGCTCCGGCTCAACGACGCGAGCTTTACGTTCGAAGCGGAGACCTCGGTGGCGCTAGGTCTCGGCTTCCGCTGCGGCTTCCTTGGGCTACTGCATCTGGAGATCATCGAGGAGCGGCTGCAGCGCGAGTTCGGCATCGAGCTGATCGCGACCGCGCCTTCGGTGATCTACGAGATCGAGCTGACCGACGGCGAGACCATCGAGATCCACAATCCGGTGGACATGCCCGATCCGATGAAGATCAAGGAAATCCGCGAGCCGTGGATCCGCGCCGTCATCATCACGCCCGACGAGTATCTCGGCGCCATCATCAAGCTCTGCCAGGACCGCCGCGGCGCGCAGGTCGAGCTCAATTACGTCGGCATGCGCGCCATGGTGACTTACGACCTGCCGCTGAACGAAGTGGTGTTCGACTTCTACGACCGGCTGAAGTCGGTCTCGCGCGGCTATGCTTCGTTCGACTATCACATCACCGAACGGCGCCCCGGCGACCTGGTGCGGCTATCGATCCTGGTCAACGCCGAGCCCGTGGACGCGCTCGCAATGCTCGTGCACCGCACGCGCGCCGAGCAGCGCGGGCGGGCCATGTGCGAGAAGCTCAAAGAGCTGATCCCACCGCATATGTTCCAGGTGCCGATCCAGGCCGCGATCGGCGGCAAGATCATCGCGCGCGAGACCGTCCGCGCGCTGCGCAAGGACGTGACGGCGAAATGCTACGGCGGCGACGTGACCCGCAAGCGCAAGCTTCTCGACAAGCAGAAGAAGGGCAAGAAGAAGATGCGGGAATACGGCGAGGTGGAGATTCCGCAGGAGGCGTTTATTGCAGCGCTGAAGGTGGATAGTTGAGTTACCGTACGTTGACCGAAAAAGTCCCTTCGAGTTCAAATTTGATTGGCGCAGTTACAATCGGGCCCGTATCTAGTTTCAAAATTGCTTGCCCGAAGAATTTTCCGATGAACTGACTATCTTGCAACACCCCGATAGCCTCCGTGAAAGTGGTCATTCTTCCTGGAACAAGCATGTGCTTGGGCTGCATGCTCGCCACGTCGAAGAGCATCTGCCCTTTCTTGAAATCCAAAATATGAGTTCCTTCGAATATGGTAGGTTTTTGCGGGTCACGAGACACAGTTTTATCTGAACAAGAATAGCGAACGCCCTCTAACCCCAACTGTCGAGACATAACTTCAACCATTTGATGAAAGTGTGAAACTTGCAGCTCAGCGACGATGCGGCCCGCGCCGTCGCGGGTTATCAACCCTGACGCAATCTGAACCGTATACCCGTCAAACAATCTCGATGTGTGGGCCGGGACAGGAACAGATGCTAGAAAGGTTTTATATCGAATATGACCGCCAACAATACTCGCCGTGGATCCCATGCCGATGGCAAGCGGCTCGCCAATATCAATTGTCTCAGCTCGTATCGCTCGCGCAAACCCAACAGAACCAAGAAGATTTAGAATTATCAGCAGCTTTCCATCCAATTGCGAATACTCGGTTTCAAACAACGGCGGCGCAGCCGGTCCATCAAGTGTTCGGTATAAGCAAAACTTAAGCCCGTTGCAGAGAGCATAAAAATAGGCCTGCACTTCCGGATGAACAGCATATGTATAAGCCTGCTCGATATCCTCAGTTGAAATCTCTTTCGATGGCGGCTTAGCCTCGATTGTCCACCGTCCTACACCTCTGACTTCTACGATGTAGTCCGCGCGTCCCTGAAGAATCGGGTCTGATGCTTTACGTCGACCTAGCGAGATTTTTGGGTAGCGAAGTGTCACTTCTCTTTCGATATTATTTTCCGTACCAGAACGATAGCCTAAATGCGCCAACAAGCGATCGATAACCTCCGCCCTGACGTCGGCCTCTCCGTACTTGGTCAAATCAATTGGAGGAAAGAGCATTTTTGCAATCTCCACCAGTTATTATATCTGATTCTTTACTGAGCAGCCCCCGCTTCATGAACGGCCATATGCAATAAACGCCGCTCTCCGCAGGGACGTGACGCGAAAGCGCAAGCTTCTCGACAAGCAGAAGAAGGGCAAGAAGAAGATGCGCGAATACGGCGAGGTGGAGATTCCGCAGGAAGCGTTCATCGCAGCGCTTAAGGTCGATAGCTGATGCCTCTTCACCCAAGCATTTTCAGATATTCATCGACTTCTACTTGCAAATCATTCGCAATTGCATTAGCGTGCGCAACGTATTGAGTTGAGGAGACATTCCATGCAATTCCGCTCCAAAGTTTTTATCGCTGCATTCTGCGCGGCAATGCTCGGCGCGGTCGCGGGCACCAACGCCGCCGGCGATCTCTCGCGCCAGACGCCGATCGAGGTCGTGGTCGAACTCGGCAAGCCCGGCCAGCACGGCTTCTTCCCGAGCAAGCTCAGCTTCGAGACCGGCAAGCTCTATAAATTGATTTTGAAGAACGTGAGCGACGACCCGCACTATTTCACCTCGCACGCCTTCAGCCAGATGATCTTCACCCGCAAGGTCCAGGTCACGCAGGTGCAGGCCGGCAAGACCGTGACGCTCGCCGAGTTCAAGGGCGCCATCCGCGAGGTCGAGGTCTATCCCGGCCAGTCCGCCGAATGGTGGTTCGTGCCGATCGCCGCCGGCCGCATCACCGATCTGATGTGCGGCATCGTCGGCAAGGACGGCCGCACGCATGCGCACCACGGCATGGTCGGCGAGATCGTCATCGATTGATACGCGGGCGTTTCTGCCGCAACGAGACGCGCTAGCCCGTCACCACGATTTGCGCGTTGGCCTGCCCCTGCTTCTTAATCAATTCGAACAGCACGCGCGCATTGGCTGGATGCAGCCGCACACAGCCGTGTGATGCACGGCGTCCGAGATTCTTGATATCCGTGGTGCCGTGAACCGCATAATGGCCGTGGAAGAAGATCGAATACGGCATCGGCGCATTGTTGAACAGCGACGAGAAATGACGCACGCGCATGCTCTGCGGCTTGAACGTGCCGGTCGGCGTGCGATAGCTGCCCCGGCCGCTTGAGATCGGCCACTCGTGCACCGCGACGCCGTGGAGCTTCACGGTCATCTTCTGCGCGGAGAGATCGATCGTCGCGATCACCTCGGCGCTCGCCGGCATCGCCGCAAGCAACGCGCCCGCGGCGAGTACACACAACAGAAGAAATTTACGCATCGTCCTCTACACCCGCAGCAGTGGCCCGACCTTCAATAATATGGACTGCTAAAAAAAGTTTCCCCACCCATCTCCGAAATATTAACCTATTATTAACCATGAGAATCAAGCGCCTAGGCGGGTGCGCGACAGCCGCCATTCTTCGCGGCACGCAACCGCGCTAGACTGAAC
>JAYUHJ010000261.1:0-4277 GCA_043767065.1 Hyphomicrobiales bacterium
CTCGGTCGCCATGACGTGCGCGACGAAGCCATAGGCATCGGTTTCGATGGAGTCGCGGAATTCCCTGACCCGGTCGAGATAGCTCGCGTCGCGCGCCTCCGCATAAGCAACCGCGTCGGCCACGAACAGCAGCCGCTCGCGCACGTGCGCGAGCGCCGCCGCGACCCGTTGCGGCTCGGCGAACAGCGTACGCTCGCAGGCTTCGGCGAGCGCCGGCTCGCTCGTGCCATCGACGCAGGCGAGCACCGAACCGGGCTGAGATGCCCTCGCCAAGAGTGCTGCCGCGCGGTCCTCGAGCGCGTTGCGCTCCGCGCGCCGTGACATGCCTTCGAGATGTCGGAGTCCGAGATAGGCGGCGCCGCCGATCACCGCGACGAGCGCCACCTGCGTCAGCACGTTCAGCGTGCCGTGCGATTCGTGGCCGGCGCGCCCCCGGAACAGGGAGATCACGACGATCACAACCGCCAGAACGCCGATCGCGGCCGCCCAGGTCGGAACGGTTATGGCAGTGAACAAGGCCTCCATGCACTTCTATCTACTAGGATTTCACAGGGCCGTCGACACAAAGCGGGCGCCTGTGGGTGACGGGTCGTCCCCGGCATACGCCCGCTAAACCGTGACCTGGGTGCCGATCTCAACCACGCGGTCGGAGGGAATGTGGAAATAATTGCTGGCGTCGTCGGCGCTGCGCGCGAGCGCGATGAACAGCCGGTCTTGGAAGCGCGGGATCCCCCCCCGCGCTTCCGGCCGCAGGCTGCGGCGCGAGAGGAAGAACGAGGTCGACATGATGTCGAAGGTCCAGCCCAGCTTGCGCGCGAGCGCGAACGCCTTGGGCACGTTCGGGCTTTCCATATAGCCGAACGTCAGCACCACGCGCATGAAATGCGGCGAGGATTGAAGAATCTGCACGCGGTCTTCCTGGGAGACGCGCGGCTTGTCGGCGGTGACGATGGTCAAGATCACGTTGTGCTCATGCAGCACTTTGTTGTGCTTCAGATTGTGCAAGAGCGCCGTCGGTGCGAACTGCGGATCGCTGGTGAGAAACACCGCCGTGCCGGGCACCATGTGCGGCGGCTTCTTCTCGAGGCTTTTCGACAACGGCGCGAACGGCACCTCGATGCGCCGCGTCTTCTGCGCGAGGATATTGGTGCCGCGCCGCCAAGTCAGGATCACGAATACGGCGACCGCCCCGAACAGCACGGGAACGGCGGCACCTTCGAAAAGCTTCAGAAGATTCGCCGAGAGAAACGTCGTATCGACGATAACGAACGGCAGTACCAGAAGCGCCGCGCTCCATGGCTTCCACTGCCACAGCTTCCAGATCACGACGAAGGCGAGAATCCCGTCCACCACCATCGTTGTGGAAACCGCTATGCCATAAGCCGACGCGAGCGCACTCGAACTCCGAAACAGTCCAACCAGCAAGAGCACGCCGATAAGCAGGATGAAGTTCACGCGCGGGACGTAGATTTGACCCAAATGCGTTTCGGACGTGTGGCGGATCGCCAGCCGCGGCAGGAGCCCGAGCTGGATCGCCTGCTGCGTAATCGAGAAGGCGCCGGTAATCACCGCTTGGCTCGCGATCACGGTCGCGGCGGTTGCCAGCAGCACCATCGGAATGAGCATTTGCTCCGGTACCAGGCGATAGAACGGGTTCTCGATCGCCGCCGGGTTCGCCAGCACCAGCGCCCCCTGCCCGAAGTAATTGATGACCAGCGCCGGGAACACGAGGCCGAGCCAGGCGAACTGGATCGGCTTGCGGCCGAAATGCCCAAGGTCCGCATAGAGCGCCTCGCCACCAGTGACCGCGAGAAAAACGGCACCGAGCGTCACCAGCCCGATAATGCCATGGCTCGCGAGAAACGAGATCGCGTACACCGGGTTGATCGCCGCGAGCACTCTCGGATCGTCGGCGATATGGATCAGTCCCGCCACGGCGATCACAAGGAACCAAACGATCGTGATCGGGCCGAAGAAGGCTGACACCTTCGCCGTGCCGCGCGATTGCACTGCGAACAGCGCAATCAGGATCACCACCGTAATCGGTACGACATAGGGTTCGAATGTCGGCGTCACGATCTTGAGGCCTTCGACGGCGGAAAGCACCGAGATCGCCGGCGTGAGGAAGGAGTCGCCGTAGAACATCGCCGCACCGACGACGCCAAGGATGAACACCGGACCGGTACGGCGGCCGAGCGCCCGAAACGCAAGCGCGGTGAGCGACAGCGTTCCGCCCTCCCCGTGATTGTCCGCGCGAAGCAGAATCAGCACGTACTTCAGCGTGACGACGACGATCAGAGACCAGAGAATCAGCGAAAGGACGCCGAGCACGGCTTCGCGCGTGACCGGGCCGCCTGCCCCGCTTGCCGCGACTACCGCCTCGCGGAACGCATAGAGCGGGCTGGTGCCGATGTCGCCATAGACGACGCCGATGCTGCCGACGGTGAGCGCCCAAAAATTCTCGCGGGGACGGGCTGTGCCGTTCCCCTGGGCCGCGGCCGTTTCCGGGCCGGACGCCGTTTGGGCCATTTTTGGGAATCGCCGAGTTTACGCTGCGTGCGTTGCAGCGGGGCGGGCTTCTAGCACGAGGCCCCGGGCAGTGCCATCCCGAGACGCAAGGCCGCACCGCGGAAGGTTGTGGGCCTTCCGGGCGCGATCCCTGTTCGTTTGTGCCGGCTGGGTTTCCGAGGCCCTAGACGTTCACTTGCGTGCCGATCTCGACCACCCGCTCCGACGGAATCTGGAAGTAGCTGGTCGCGTCGTTGGCCCCGCGCGCTAGCGTGATGAACAGCCGGTCCTCCCAGCGCGCGATACCCGAGGCCGCCGCTGGCCGCAGAGTTCGGCGCGAAAGGAAGAAGGACGTTTTCATGATGTCGTACGTCCACCCCAGTTTGCGAGCGAGCGCGAGTGCCTTGGGCACGTTCGGGCTTTCCATGAACCCGTAACGCACGATGAGCTTCGAAAATGACGGGCTGATCGCCTCGATCCGCACCCGGTCGTCATCGGAGACACGCGGCGTGTCGGCTGTCTGGATAGTGAGGATCACGTTACGCTCGTGCAGCACGCCGTAGTGTTTGAGGCTGTGTAGGAGTGCGGTGGGTGCGCTCTCCAGATCGCCAGTGAGAAAAACGGCAGTGCCTGGGACCCCGTGCCGCGGCTTCGACTCAAGGTTACGGACAAGATCGCGCAACGGCACTTCGAGCCGCCGCGTCTTCTCGAACAGGATGCGGGCGCCGCGCCGCCAGATCCACATCACCGCGATGAGCGAGCCGCCGACCAAGAGCGAGATCCAGCCGCCTTCGGCGACCTTCAGAAGATTTGCCGCAAGGAACGTGGTATCGATCGCCGCCAATGGAACAATCAACGCTGCCGCAAGCACCGGGTTCCACTTCCATACCTTCCAGATCACCACGAACGCCATCATTGTCGTGACCACCATGGTCCCGGTGACCGCGATGCCATAGGCGGTGGCAAGCGCACTCGATGAGCGGAACAAGACAACGAGTAGGAGAACGCCGATTAGAAGCAACCAGTTCACGCGCGGCAAGTAGATTTGTCCGAACTGAGTCGCCGAGGTGTGACGAATCTCAAAACGCGGCAGGAGCCCGAGCTGGATCGCCTGCTGCGTCAACGAATACGCGCCGGTGATCACAGCCTGGCTCGCGATCACTGTCGCCGCCGTGGCGAGCACCACCATCGGCAGGAGCGCCCAATCCGGCACCATGAGGAAGAAGGGGTTTTCGATGCCCTTCGGATTGGCGAGCAGGAACGCGCCTTGGCCGAAGTAATTGATCAGGAGTGTCGGCAGCACGAGTACGATCCACGCTGTCTGGATCGGCCGCCGGCCGAAATGTCCGAGGTCTGCATAGAGCGCCTCGGCACCGGTAACCGCGAGGAACACGGCGCCGAGTGTGACCAGACCGATGACGCCGTGGTTGGCGAGAAATACGATCGCGTAGGTCGGATTTGCCGCTTCGAGCACGCTGGGATTTTCGGCAATCTTGACGATTCCCGCCACGGCGATGGCGATGAACCAAATAGCGGTGATCGGCCCGAAGAACGCCGCGACCTTGGCCGTGCCCCGCGATTGCACCATGAAGAGCAGGACCAGGATCACTACCGTCAGCGGCACAACGTAGGGCTCGAAGGCGGGCGTCACGATCTTGAGGCCTTCGACCGCGGAAAGTACCGAGATCGCCGGTGTAATGATCGCATCGCCGTAGAACAGCGCAGCGCCCGCCGCACCGAGCAGAAAGATTGCAGTGCTCGAGCGCCCG
>JAYUHJ010000262.1:0-10136 GCA_043767065.1 Hyphomicrobiales bacterium
CTTCGAGCAGCGTCAAATACTCGCGCACCGTGACCGGCAGCCCGGCGGATTTCAGCTCGTGGAAGAAGGAAGTGAACATCCCCTCTTTCTATCAGTTTCGCCGTTCCCCGGCCGAGCCGCGCGGAACGCGCGGCGAGAGCCGGGGTCCAGGGGTTGCACGCGCTGCGTATGTGGCCCTGGACCCCGGGTCTCCCCCGGATCAAGTCCGGGGTCGCCCGGGGAACGGGGCTCTTCC
This sequence comes from Hyphomicrobiales bacterium, assembly GCA_043767065.1. Classification (GTDB taxonomy): domain Bacteria; phylum Pseudomonadota; class Alphaproteobacteria; order Rhizobiales; family Xanthobacteraceae; genus JAHFPN01. The sequence goes on from JAYUHJ010000262.1 coordinate 236, forward strand.
CCTTCGTTCCCTTTTTGTTCTAGCCTCACCGGTCCTGCCCCCAAGGACCGTGAAGGACCCGTCCATGCGTACCGAAGGCCTGCCCCGCTATCTGATGCTCGACTTCAACGCTTACTTCGCGAGCGTCGAGCAACAGGTGCGCCCCGAGCTGCGCGGCCGCCCGGTCGCCGTGGTGCCGATCGAGGGCACCGACAGCACCTGCGCCATCGCCGCCAGCTACGAGGCCAAGCGCATGGGCGTGAAAACCGCGATGCGCATTTTCGAAGCGCGCAAGGTCTGCCCCGGTCTGGTCTGCGTGCCCGCGCGCCACGATCTCTATGTCGATTATCACGAGCGCCTGATGGCGGAGGTCGCCAACCATCTGCCGATCCACAAGATCGGCTCGATCGACGAGTGCTCCTGCCGCCTGATCGGCACCGAGCGCGAGCCGGCGAACGCCAAGAAGATCGCGCTCGGCATGAAGGCCGGCATCCACGCCAAGGTCGGCGAATTTCTGCACTGCTCCATCGGCATCGCACCGACTTTGCTCTTGGCCAAGATCGCCACCAAAATGCAGAAGCCCGACGGCCTGGTGGTGATCGAGGAGCACGAGCTGCCCGGGCCGCTGCTGAAGATGCAGCTGACTGACCTTCCCGGCATCGCGCTCAACATGGAAGCGCGCCTGAACAGCGCCGGCGTCATGAGCATCGCCGATCTGTGGCATCTCGAGCCCAAGGAGGCCCGCCTGGTCTGGGGCTCGGTCGGCGGCGAGCGCTTTTGGTACGAGCTGCACGGCGTCGATATCCAGAGCGTCACCGGCGACCGCCGCTCCATCGGCCACAGCCGCGTGCTGTCGCCGCAAATGCGCCCGCCCGACCGCGCCCGCATCGTCGCCCGCGCGCTGCTGCTGAAGGCCGCGACGCGCCTGCGGCGCTACGGCCTGGCCGCCGGCGCGCTCGGCGTTTCCGCGCGTGCCGAATGGCGCTCGCGCTACGTCGCGGACACCACGCTCTCGCCCACTCAAGACAGCTTCGCGCTGCTCGCCGAACTCGACCGCATGTGGTGGCGCCTGTTCGCGGCGCACGACCCGCGCGAGCCTTTGAAGAAGGTCTCGATCTGGATGCACCATCTGGTGCCGGTGACGACGCGCGTACCCGATCTGTTCATCGCCCAGCGGCCCGACGGCCTCACCCGCGGCGAGGCGCTGTGGCGCGCCATCGACAAGCTCGGCGGCAAGTACCAGGCCGGCATCGTCGCGCCCGCCTCCCAGCGCGGGCTTAGCTTGCAATATCTCGGCGCCAAGATCGCCTTCACCCGCGTGCCGGACGCGGTCGAGTTCCGGGAGTGAGCCCGGCCGCCTGGAAGGTTACGAACATTTAATCCGCCTCGCCCGGGGCCGCCTTCAATCCAACACCGCCCGGTCCCGAACCCGCCGCGCTTTTCCGCGATGGAACCAAACTCAGGGGTGCGGGGTTGTAAGCCATGGCTACGAGCCCGGTCTTTCGCGTCGCCACCGTCGCTGCGGCGGTCTTTTTGCTGCTCGTTCCGGCCATCTGGAACGGCTTCCCCATCCTTTTCTATGACACCGGCGGCTATCTCGCCCGCCCGTTCGACGGCACGCTCGCGGCCGGCCGCTCGATGGTCTATGGCCTGTGGCTCGCGGCCGGCGCGTGGTGGAATTTCTGGCCGGTGGTGATCGCCCAGGCGGCGCTCACGGTCTGGATCGTGGCGCTCATGCTGAAGAGCCACGGGCTCGGCCAAAAGCCGCTGCGGCTCGTCGTCCTCGTGGCGCTGCTTTCGATCGCCACCGCCCTGCCCTGGCTCGCCGGGCAATTGATGCCCGATCTGTTCGCCGGGCTCGCGGTGTTCGCGCTCTACCTCCTGGTATTCCGCAGCGCGCCGCTCGTCCGCTACGAGCGTGTCGGGCTGGCCAATGTCGAGGTGTTTCGCACCGAGGCGCTGGCGCGCTGGGAGCGCATCGGGCTCGCCGCGGTGATCGCGTTCGCCGCCGCGAGCCACAACGCGACGCTTTTGGTGCTGCTCATTCTGCTGGCCGCGTTCACGGCCATCCGGCTCGTCAACCGCTCCGAATTCCTCCCCTGGGCCGGGCTGCGGCGCGCCGCGCTTGCCCTCGTGCTCGGCGCGGCCCTGCTGCCGGGCGCGAACTTCGCCGTCACCGGCCAGCTCGCCTGGACACCGGGCGGCATCGCGTTCCCGTTCAGCCGGCTGGTGCAGGACGGCATCGTGCAGCAATTCCTCATCGACAATTGCCGTCAGAACGACGAGCGCTACAAGCTCTGCACGCACCTCTATCGACTGCCGACCAACGGCGACGATTTCCTCTGGCACCAGGGCCACGACGGCGCCTTCGCGCGAGTCGGCGGCTTCCTCTACGGCGGGCCCGAGATGACGGCGATCGCCGCCAAGAGCCTGCTGCAATATCCGACGCTGCACGTCGCGACAGCGTTGCGATCGACGGTGCAGCAATTCGTCATGGTCAAGACCGGCGACGGCATCGTCAGGACGGTCTGGGACACCTATGGAGCGATCGAGCGACTGTTTCCGCAAGTGATCGCGTCCTCTCACACAGCGCTGCAGCGTTCCGGCCTGCTGAATTTCGAGAGCCTGAACCTGCTGCATGAGCCGCTCGCGCTCGGGGCCATGGCGCTGTTGCCCTTCGTGCTGCTGCTCGCTTTTCGCCGGCGCGAGCTCACCGACCTGGGCATGCTCGCGGGCACCGCCGGCCTCGGGCTGCTCGCCAATGCCTTCGTCTGCGGCGTGTTCTCCGGCCCGCACGACCGCTACGGCGCGCGCATGATCTGGATCGCGACGTTCGTGGTGGCGATCGCCGCCGCGCGGCTGGTGCCGGCGATCGAATGGCGCGCGCTGTTCGCCGCGCCCTTGCGGCGGCGCTACGCCCGCCGCAAGATTCCGCCCGTCATCTAGCTCTTCGCAATCCGATCGAGCAGATCCGCCAGCGCCGCGGGCGCGGTGACGTTCGGGCTGTGGCTGGCCGCGATCTCGAAATAGGGCCAGCCGTCTTTCTTGGCGCGTTCGGCGAATTGCACGAACACGTCGCCCGGCGCTTTCTTGGTGCAATAGATGTAGCTGCGCGGCAATTTCGTTTCGCCGTTCTTGAGCTTCAGTTTCTCTGAGAGCGTCTTGATCGGCTGCGGCATGCGCCGCGCCTCGACCCACACCTTGTCCTCGGCCGACGTGTCGGGCGGCACCGGCGTCGGCTGCACCTTCCAGCCGTCGATCGCGCTGGCGCGCTGGTGTGCCACGTGCTCCGGCGGCACCAGGTCATGCAGGCTCTGGCCGTCGCGCGGAATGAACGCGTCGAGATAAATAAGCTGCTTCAGCCGCGGCGCGGCGCGGTCGGCGACGCCGGTTCCAACCATGCCGCCATAGGAATGGCTGACCAGCACCACGTCGTCGAGGTCCTCGTATTCGAGCACGTTGACCACGTCCTCGATGTGCCGCTCGAGATCGATCTCCGGATTGGCCAGATGCGAGCGCTCGCCGAGCCCCGTATAGCTCGGCGTCCAGAACTCGTGCCCGCGCTGACGCATCAAGGGCCGCACCTTCTGCCACGCCCAGCCCGAGGACCACGCCCCGTGCGCGACCACAAATACCGCCATTCGCTATTCCCCATTCCCCATTGATGCCGCCGATTCGATATTACGATAGAAGCTCTTGCATGTCGCCCGCAGAGCTCTATCTCGACCTCCTGATCCGCGCCATCGCCAACACGATCTATGGCGATCCTCCCATCGCGCCGGGGCAGGACAAGAAGTTCAAATTGAGAGATCGCGAGCGCGGCAAGGACTGGCCGCAGCAGGCGCATTCGATGATCGGCCTGCGCCGGCTGGAGAACCTGCGCGACCTGTGCCTCACCGTGATCGACGAAAGCATTCCCGGCGACTTCATCGAAACCGGCGTCTGGCGCGGCGGCGCCTGCATCCTGATGCGCGGCGTGCTAGCCGCGCGCGACGACAAGTCGCGGCGTGTCTGGGTCGCCGATTCGTTCCAGGGCCTGCCGCCGCCAGACGCCGCCAAGTATCCGCTCGACGCCGGATATAATTTTCACGAGTTCCCTCAGCTCGCAATTTCGCTCGAGCAGGTGCGGAGCAATTTCGCCGCCTACGGCCTGCTCGACGAGCAGGTTCGCTTCGTCAAGGGCTGGTTCCGCGACACGCTCTCGACCATCCCGGCCGAGCGCTTCGCACTGATCCGCCTCGATGGCGATCTCTACGAGTCGACGATCCAGGCGCTCGACGCGCTCTATCCGAAGCTCTCGCCCGGCGGATTTTGCATCATCGACGACTACGAGATCGCCGCCTGCCGGCAAGCCGTGGCCGATTATCGCAAGGCGCATGGCATCGAAGCGCCGATGAAGGCGATCGACTGGACCGGCTCCTATTGGCGCAAGCCGCTCTCGGTCAGTGAGCCGACCATTCTCAAATAATTCTCGTTGTCCCGCTCGCCGAGGATTTTTCGCCTCCCCAGCTCGAATATGCAGCGATAGGTCAGATCGTAGGACTTGTAGCAATGGTGCGCGACCAGGGCCATTTGCTTCACCTGCTCGTCCGACATCGATTCCATCCTCGTGAAATCCTTGACGTACACCACGTCGGCTTGCAGCAGTTGATTAAGCCCGGCGTGCGGATTGTTTGGAATAAACATCGGCAAAATCATACGCCGGTCGATATTGGCGAACATGTGTGGGAGAAAACCTTGCTCGCGTAGAAACTGGTCGATGTCCGCGAAAGTGGGCTGCTTTTCATAGAGCGTAACGAACGAAACCTCGAGATGCAGCGCGACCGCCGCAGCGAGACGCCGGCGCGCGTTCTGCAAGACCAATAGCTCGCCACCCTGGATGTCGAGCTTCAGAAAATCGCAGTCTTTGATTTCTCCAACTTCGTCGAGCGGCTTGGTCTTGACCTTAATTTGACCGACGATCTGGCCCCATTCCTCGAAGGTCGGGAATTGCGACAGCATTCTCTGATCCGGGCGAAGCAGGCTCGTCATTCCGCCGGCTCTGCAGATGTACAGCGTGTGTTCCTTGCCGTCGCCGAGCGCGAGCGGAAGATAGGTTTCGAGCGGTCCTTTCTTGTGTTGCAGCGCTGCGAAGGCTTCCGGGTGTGGTTCAAAACCGACGACGGTGCAGAGACCGAGTTTCATCAGCGGTTCATAAATCGGCGTTCCGCCGTCATGCGGATTGGCGCCAATATCGATCACCGCTACGCGCCGCTCCGGCTGCAGTAATCCATGCAACGGATCGAAAATCGCGCCGCTCGCCGCCATCAATGCGAGCCGGGATTGTCCGCCACGCCGAGCTTCTTGTGAATGCTCGTGCTCGTGGTCGTGTACTGGAAGGTGAGCTTCTTGTCCGGGTGCACGAGCTTGTGCGCGGCCTGCGACATCAGTGCGGCCTCGTGGAAGCCGGAGAGAATGAGCTTGAGCTTGCCCGGATAGGTATTGATGTCGCCGATGGCGAAAATGCCGGGCTCGCTGGATTGGAATTTCTCGGTATCGACCTCGATCAGTCCGCCGGCGAGCTTCAGGCCCCAATTGGCGACCGGCCCGAGTTTCATGGTGAGCCCGAAGAACGGCAGCAGCGCATCGGCCTCGATCGCAAACGTCGAATTGTCCTCGCGCCGCGCCACCACGCGCTCGATCATGCCGTCCTTGCCCTCGAGCGCATGCAATTGCCCGAGCAGGAAATCGATCTTTCCCTCGGCGGCGAGCGCCTTCATCTTCAGGACGCTGTCGGGCGCCGCGCGGAAATGGTCGCGCCGGTGTATCAGCGTCAGCTTCTTGGCGACCGGCGCGAGATTCAGCGCCCAATCGAGCGCCGAGTCGCCGCCGCCGGCGATCACGATGCGCTTGCCGCGGAACGCCTCGATCTTGCGCACCAGATAGAACACCGACTTACCCTCGTAGGCATCGACGCCCTCGAGCGGCGGCTTTTTCGACTCGAACGAGCCGCCGCCGGCCGCGATCACCACGATCTTGGCCTCGATCGCGAGCCCAGTATCGGTCGTGAGCCGGAAGCCGCCGTCCTTCAGCCGCGTCAAGGTCTCGACCCGTTCGGCGAGCTGGAAGTGCGGCGCGAACGGCTTGATCTGCTCGAGCAACTTTTCGACCAGCCCCTCGCCCGAGATCACCGGCCAGGCCGGGATGTCGTAGATCGGCTTCTCCGGATAGAGCTCGGCGCATTGGCCGCCGGGCTTGTCCTGGATGTCGATGACGCAGGTCTTGATGTCCACGAGTCCGAGTTCGAACACCGCGAACAGCCCGACGGGCCCCGCGCCGATGATGATGGCGTCGGTCTTGATCGTCTCTAGGGTCGGCTCGGCCATGATGGAACCTATCATCCCTGCCGCGCCGGCGTGTGAACCACGAGCCCGTCGAGCTCGGGCGTAACCTTGATTTGGCACGACAGCCGCGAAGTCGGCCGCACGTCGAAGGCAAAATCGAGCATGTCCTCCTCCATGGCCGAGGGCGGGCCGACCTTTTCCTTCCAGGTCTCTTCCACGTGCACGTGGCAGGTGGCGCACGAACAGGCGCCGCCGCACTCGGCGACGATGCCGGGCACCTTGTTGCGGATTGCCGTCTCCATCACCGTCGCGCCGACTTCGGCCTCGACCGTGCGCGACGTACCGTCGTGCTCGATATACGTGATCTTCGGCATAGGGGGCTCGGCGCCCCTATATAGGGACGCGCCGGAAATTGCGAGCGTCAGTCGCTGAGCAAATCCGGCAGCGCCAGCCTCGCTTCGGCGACACGGGCCTTCAGTCGCGCCAGCGAGGACGCGAACGCAATCTCGTCCTTGGCGCAGGCTTCGACGTCCTCCGCGATGCGCGCGACAGCGAACGCACCGACCCCTCGCGCCGCACCCTTGAGCGTGTGCGCCGCTTCGGCCCGGGCCTTGGCGTTGTCGGCCGAAGCCATGGCCTCAAGCTGCCTTTCGGCCTGGGAATCGAACAGCCGCAGCACTTCCCGGGCAAGCAAGAGGTCGCCTTGGGTCACGCGTTCCAGATGGGCCCGGTCGAAGGGCCCGGAATCGGCCCTAACCTCAGGCTGCGCCTTGGATTTCTTCACCTTGTTCCTGCCTGAATCCGGAGGGACTTATCCACATATCCACATGCTGTCCGTAGCCGGTAAAAAAAGTGTCTCAATGTTGCCCGGAAGCCTCGCCTATCGGCGGCGCTTTTCCGAGCGCGAGGAAGCCTTCGGCCGTGAGCCGGCACACCAGCCAATCCGGTCGCACCGGATTGCGGATCCAGGCCTCCGCCCAGCCGTGCGCAATGCAGGTTTCGATCGTGCGATGCGGGATTTCGCGCCCGCTTTCGTCGAAAAGCGGCAGTTTTCCGCCCGGTTCGGTCAATCCGCGCTCCAGATAGCGCCGCTGCGCCGCGGAAGGCGCCACACCGCCCACAGGTAGCTTTGCCGTGATCCGTGCATCCGCTTTTGCAGTCTTCGCCTTGGTCCGCATGGTTAATGATCCGTTAACGATAACCGGAAAGTCCGACCGACCGGCGTTCCCCCGCGCCCCCGTGGGGTTTAGGATAGCTGAGCGGTGGACCAGAGTCCCGGCCGCGCAGGCTCTGGAGGCAGACGGGGTCGGCAAGTCGGGATGGCGCAAGCCCAATAAACCGGGCGAGCTCCAGGATGTTTTGTAGGTCCTTGGCTTCGGCCCGAGCGGCGTGTCGCCGATCGTGGTGAGAGTACGGACCGGAGGCGACGGCGAAAATGGCAAAAGTTCCGAAGAAATCCCAAGATCCGACGGAGGCGGCGCTTTCCGCGATCGAGGAAGCGTTGCAGCTCGGCAAGGATGACAAGCCGGCCGAGTCCCGGGAATCCGCCAAGACGATCGAAATTGCCGAGGAGCAGGAGCAGTCGCGCCTTCAGCGCCGGCTCTCCGCGGCCGCACCCACTGCTGGAGAACCTGCCGAAAGAATCGAACCGGAAATGCCGCACGCCGAATCTGTGCGTGAACCCGCTCGTGAACCGATCCGCGAATCCGCGCACGAGCCCGTGCATGCGCCCGTGCGTCGGCCCGACCGGCCGATGCGCCGCGCCGCCGCCAACGACGACCGCCAGTCGGTCGGACAGATCGTCGCCCGCCTGCACAGCCGCCCTTCGCGCACGCCACTCGTGCTCGCGTCGATCATGTCGGCGCTCTGGGTCGTCGGCGGCGTCGCCTGGGCCATCTCGCTTTACCGCCAGGAATTTTCGCTCGGCGAATTCCTGACCAATCCGATCGTCTTCCCGGTCGCCGCCGGAATTCTGCTTCCGGTCGCCGGCTTCTTCCTGCTCGCCGTCTTGATCCGCCGCATGCAGGAATTGCGCGGCATCGCCCGCTCGATGACCGAGGTCACCGTCCGCCTCGCCGAGCCCGAAAACCTTTCCACCGACACGGTCGTCACCGTCGGCCAGGCGATTCGCCGCGAAGTCGCGGCCCTTGGCGACGGCATCGAACGCGCCATTGCTCGCGCCACCGAACTCGAGGCTATGGTCAAGAACGAGGTCTCGACGCTGGAGCGCGCTTACGACGACAACGAAGTGCGCGTCCGCAACCTGGTCGACGAGCTGCAGAGCGAACGCGACTCCATCCTTTCGCACGCCGGCCGGCTGCGCGAAGCCATCGCTCACACCCACGAGGCCTTCACGCTCGACGTCGAGCAGATCGCCGAGCGCGTCAATTCCGGCGTCACCGATGCCACCGACCGCGTGTCGACCGTCATCACCGCCCGCTCCGAGGAGGCGCGCGCCCAGATCGCTACCGCCGGCGATCTGGTCATCGACGCCATGACCATCAAGGCGAGCGAGACCACCGAGCGTATGACCCAGGTCGGCATCGAGGTCGGCAAAGCGCTGGCCTCGCGTAGCGCCATGGTTTCGGAGGCGTTCGAGGAGAGCGCCAACGCGGTCGCGGCGCAGATCGCGGCCACCGGCCACCGCGCGGCGGAGCATTTGACCGATACGACCGCCGACCTTAACGGCCGCGTCATGCGGGCCCTGGAAAATTTCGATACGACCGTGAAGGTGCAGGGCGCCAGCATGGTCGAGCAGCTCACGCAAATCGCCGAGAAGACGCAGCACAGTGTCTCCGAAGTCGACAATCGGCTTGCAAAGCGGACGCAAGAACTCACCGAGTCCTTCGAAGCGCGCGCCTCCCGGATCGAGCAGGCGATCGAGGAGCGCACGCGGAGCCTCGACGAAACACTGTCTAACCGCACGCTCGAAATCGCTCGTTCCCTCTCCGACGGCAACAAGGCCGCCAACGAGGCGGTCGAGAAAACCGTGGCCGGGATGGGCGAGTATTTTGCCGAGAAAGCCAAAGAGATCGCCGAGACCATTTATTCCCGCGCCGAAGCGGCGGATCAGACCTTCGGAGCTCGTGCGCAGAAGATCGCCGAAGAAATGGCGAAGCACGTCGAGAAGGCCGCCGACAGTCTCGATACCCGCGTCAACCGGTTCGAGGGGATCATCGACGGCAAGTTCCGGACCATCGCGGACTCGATCGACGGCAGGGCTGCGGATGCAGCCGAAGCCGTGGCCCGCAAGGTCGAAAACGTCAGCGAGACGCTGCGCAAGAACGCAATCGAAGTCGAGCGCCTGCTTGGCGGGCTAGCGGAACAGGTTTCGAAGGGCCTGGCCGAGCGCACGCGGGAGGTCGGCGTCACGCACGAAATTCTGCGCAACGACGTGACGGGCATTCTCGAAAAGCTCGGCCAAGCGAACGAGCTCGTGAAGAACGTAGCCGAAGGGGTAGGCACCGAGCTCTTGCCGATGGAGAAGCAGGTCACCGAGCGCCTGTCCTACCTGCAGACCGCCCTCGAAGCGACCACCGCCTCGACCCGCGGTGCGATCGAATGGGCCGACGGGCAAGTGCGCGATTTGCGCGACGTGG
>JAYUHJ010000263.1:0-1764 GCA_043767065.1 Hyphomicrobiales bacterium
CGAGCTTGTCGGCCACCGGCTCGATGTACTTGGCGAAATTTTCCTTGCTCGCGAGCGCCCGCCCGCCCGAGACGATGACGCGCGCGGCCGTGAGCTCCGGCCGGTCGGACTTCGACAATTCCTCGCCGACGAAGCTCGACAGCGCCGGATCCGGCGCCGGAGTTACGTTCTCGATCGGCGCGCTGCCGCCCGTGCCTGTCGCCTGGAAGGCCGCGGTTCGCACGGTGACGACCTTCTTTTTGTCCGTGGACTGCACGGTCTCGATCGCATTGCCGGCATAGATCGGCCGCTCGAACGTGTCGGGGCCGACGACCTTGCTGATTTCCGAAATCTGCATCACGTCCAGCAGCGCCGCGGCACGCGGCATGAAGTTCTTGCCCGCGGTCGTGGCCGGCGCAACGATCGCGTCGTAGTTCGGCGCGAGTTGAACGAGGAGCGCCGCAATAGGTTCGGCCAGCCTGTTCGCATAGAGCGGTGCGTCGGCGAGCAGCACCTTGGCGACGCCGTCGAGCTTCGCCGCCGCTTCCGCGGCCGGCTTGCATCCGGAGCCTGCGACCAGCACGTGGATTTCCCCGCCGAGACCCTTGGCCGCGGTGAGCGTCTTGGCGGTGGCGCCGTTCAAGATCTTGTCGTCATGTTCGGCGACCAGGAGCGTGGCCATCAGATCACCCCTGCGCTTTTCAGCTTTTCCACCAGCTCGGCGGGTGAGCCGACCTTGACGCCGGCCTTGCGGCCGGCGGGCTCCGTGGTCTTCAGCACTTTCAGCCGCGGCGCGACATCGACGCCGTAATCGGCCGGCGTCTTATCGGCGATCGGCTTCTTCTTCGCCTTCATGATGTTCGGGAGCGACGCGTAGCGCGGCTCGTTGAGGCGCAAGTCCGCGGTCACGACCGCCGGCATCTTGAGCTTCACCGTTTGCAGGCCGCCATCGATCTCGCGGATAACCTGAATGGAGTCGCCTTCGATCGTGATCTTGGAAGCGAAGGTGCCCTGCGGCCAGCCGAGCAGGGCGGCCAGCATCTGGCCGGTCTGATTGCAGTCGTCGTCGATCGCCTGCTTGCCGAGGATGACGAGCCCCGGCTTCTCCTCGTCGGCGACGGCCTTCAAGATCTTGGCGACCGCGAGCGGCTCGACCGTGCCCTCGTGCTTCACCAGAATGCCGCGGTCGGCGCCCATGGCGAGCGCGGTGCGGATGGTCTCGGCCGCCTGGGCCGGGCCGATCGAAACGGCGACGATTTCGGTGGCTTTTCCGGCCTCTTTCAACCTGAGCGCTTCCTCGACGGCGATCTCGTCGAACGGGTTCATCGCCATCTTCACATTGGCGAGTTCGACGCCGGAGCCGTCGGGCTTGACGCGGACCTTGACGTTGAAATCGACGACGCGCTTGACCGCAACCAGCACTTTCATCCGCAACAACTCCTCGGCCAAAGCGGCGCGCAACCTATGGCTCGACCCTGGGCCTGTCAACGCGCGCCGGCTCCGGTGCTCGATCGAACAACTCGACGCCCGGCCGCCGCATGAACAGGATCAGGATCGCGCCGGCGATGAGCCCGCCCGCGTGTCCCCACCAGGCGGTGTCGTCATCGGTCTTGGCGAGAATATTGATGATCTGCACCACCACCCAGGCGCCGAGCACCCACATCGCCGAGAGCTTCAACGGAATTCGCCCGAATGCGAGCACCCACATTTTCGCCGACGGATGCAGCATGAGATAGGCGGCAATGATGCCGGCGATTGCGCCGGACGCGCCGACCAGCGGAATGC
>JAYUHJ010000264.1:0-10130 GCA_043767065.1 Hyphomicrobiales bacterium
TTCACGACCTGCTGGCCGGGCGTCACCGAGCGGATCACGTCGGCGCCGACCGCGCGCGCCCGCACCTTGTCGATGAACGCGCGCACCACCTCGAGCGCCACGTCGGCTTCGAGCAGCGCGCGGCGCACTTCGCGCATGGCCTCGTCCACGTCGCGCTCGGCGAGCGCGCCGCGCTTGGTCAGGCGGTCGAGAATGCCGCCGAGGCGTTCGCTAAGCGTGTCGAACATCGTGCCGTTCAGACTCCGTACTCATGCCCAACGCAAAACGCGCCCGAGGGCGCAACGCGCTGTCGGGCGATAACCTCCGGGTTCTTGACCCGGTCGGCCGCGAGGTTCGCTCGTCGGTCGAGAGTGCGGGAGGCCTACGCCCCCCATGCGTTTCCGTCAAGAACGCGCCCTTCCTCGTCATCACCGGGCCGCCGCGAAGCGGCGAGACCCGGTGATCCCGAGCAATTGGCACGGCTTTGCTCGCCTTACGGGGATCGCCGGGACAAGCCCGGCGATGACGTGATTGGGCCGCTATTTCTTCAGCGGCACATAGACGTTGATCACCAGCGCATCCTGCTTGGTGGTCAATGGATCGGTGACGAATTCCTCGATGAACAGCTCTTCGGCGGTAAGTCCCTTGCCCTCTATATGATTGGCGATCGACTCGTAGGTCGTCTCCATGCCGTCGAACGCGCCGCGGTGCACGAACTTGAGCGCACGCCCGGTCGGCGCCGGGCCCACCGAAATCTCGCCGCCCGGCGCCTGCGCGGGTGCCGCCTCGATCGGCAGCGCCGCTTCGAACTCGAAGCCGTCGTCGTCGGTCGCGCGATAGATCAGGAGCGGCTGGCCGTTGACCTTGGCGCCCACGCGCTCGGCCGCAGCACGCACCATCTGAAATGCTTCCCGCACCTTCTCCCAACCCTCGTCCCAGTTGGCGCTGCCCTTGCGGAAAATCACGGTGCGCGCCGGCAGCACGAGCTCCTCGCCGAACGCGTCGCGCGTCACCACCGGCGGCGGTTGCTGGGCTACGGCGGTGGTGGCGAGGAGGAAAAAAGCCAGTGCGAGGCGAGCGATCATCGGAGTCTCTCGAATCGGCGGCGCTCGATTCACTTCTTGTCTAGCATCGTTCGTTCGCGGCTTCCGCAAGCGGGGCGCCGGACTCGCGTTCGGGCCGCGAATTCCCCTATAAGTCGCAGGGATTGTGTCGGATTCGCGATGAGCGCGCTCCTCAACCGCCCCTTCTTCAAGATGAACGGCATCGGCAACGAGATCGTCGTGCTCGATCTGCGCGCCGACCCGGTGCCGGTGACCGGGGCCGACGCGCGCGCCATCGCGCGGCCCGAGGCGGTGCCGTTCGACCAGTTGCTCGCGCTCTATCCACCCAAGACGCCCGGTACCGAGGCGTTCGTGAAAATCTACAACAGCGACGGTTCCGAAGCCGGAGCCTGCGGCAACGGCATGCGCTGCATCGCGGCGCTCGCCGCCAAGCAATCCGGCAAGGATGCGCTGGCCTTCGAGACGGCGGCCGGACTCATCCTCTGCGATGTCAAAGGCGATACGATCACCGCCGACATGGGCAAGCCGCGTTTTGCCTGGAATGAAATTCCGCTGGCCGAGGAATTCCGCGACACCCGCATGATCGAGCTGCAAATCGGGCCGATCGACGCGCCGATCCTGCATTCGCCTTCGGCCGTGAACATGGGCAACCCGCACGCGATTTTCTGGGTCGATGACGTGAACGCTTATGATCTCGCGCGCGCTGGCCCGATGCTGGAAAATCATCCGATCTTCCCGGAGCGGGCAAATATTTCGCTCGCGCAAGTGAAGGACAAGGATCACCTCTTGCTCCGCACCTGGGAGCGCGGCGCGGGGTTGACGCGCGCCTGCGGCTCGGCTGCCTGCGCCGCCGCGGTCTCCGCCGCTCGCACCAAGCGCACGGGCCGCAAGGTGAAAGTGTCGCTGCCCGGCGGCGAGTTGCTCATTGAATGGCGCGCGGCCGACGATCATGTGCTCATGACCGGCCCGGTCGAGACCGAGTTCGAAGGCAGGCTCACTTCTTCTATGCTCGCCGCCGACGCGGCCTGAGGAAACGGATCGATGAATCGCTTCACCCTCCCCCTCACCCGGTCGGGTTCGCTTCCTCCGGTCGCGAACCCTCCCCTCCCTCTCCCCCTCCCGCTATTCGGGAGGGGGAGAGGGAAGAGGAATGCCGAGCACGAGCGAGGCATTCCGAGGGTGAGGGGGTGGGCGTCTTTCTCCTGGCGCCATGGAAGAAATTGGTAGTAACGCAATGTCCGTCGAGCTCGTCACCTTCGGTTGCCGGCTGAACGCCGCGGAATCCGAGCACGTTCGCCGCAACGCGGAAGCGGCCGGGCTCACCGATACTATCGTCATCAATTCTTGCGCCGTGACCGCCGAGGCCGTGTGCCAGGCGCGCCAGACCATCCGCCGCCTGAAGCGGCAACGCCCGGATGCCAAGATCGTCGTCACTGGCTGCGCGGCGCAGACCGAGCCCGCGACTTTCGCCGCGATGCCCGAGGTCGACCGCGTGCTCGGGAATCTTTCGAAGAACTCGCCCGCGGCCTGGATCGATTTGAAGCGCGCTTTCGATTTCGGCATTGCCGCCGAGGAGAAAGTCGTCATCGACGATCTCGCGTCCGTGCGCGATACCGTGCTCCATCTCATCGACGGCCTGGAGGGGCACACCCGCGCCTTCGTGCAGGTGCAGAACGGCTGCGATCACCGCTGCACCTTTTGCATCATTCCCTATGGCCGCGGGCCGTCGCGTTCGGTTGCGATCGGCGAGGTGGTGGCGCAGGTTCGTCGCCTCGCCGAGAACGGCTATCGTGAAATCGTGCTCACCGGTGTGGATCTCACCGCCTACGGCCTCGATCTACCGGGCCGACCGCAGCTGGGCGCGCTGGTGCGCGCGATCCTGCGCCATGTTCCGGAACTGCCGCGGCTCAGGCTTTCCTCGCTCGATCCGGTCGAAGTCGATGCGGATCTGATGTGCGCTCTTGCGGAAGAAGAGCGGCTGATGCCGCACCTGCATCTGTCGCTACAAGCCGGCGACGATCTCATCCTGAAGCGCATGAAGCGCCGGCATCTGCGCGCCGACGCGATCCGCTTCTGCGAGGAGGCGCGGCGTCTGCGCCCCGATCTCGTGTTCGGTGCTGACCTGATTGCGGGCTTCCCGACCGAGACCGAAGCCCAGTTCCAGAACACGATCGCGCTTGTTAACGACTGCGACCTCACGCATCTTCACGTCTTCCCGTTCTCGCCGCGCGCCGGCACGCCGGCCGCGCGCATGCCGCAAGTGGAGCGCGAAATCGCGAAAGAGCGCTCACGGCGCCTCCGCGAAATCGGCGACATCGCGCTACGGCGACACCTGGCGAGCGAGATCGGCCGCCGCCGCCGCGTGCTCATGGAAAAGGCGGAAGCCAAGACCGAGCACTTCACCCGCGTCCTGCTTCCCCGCCCCGCCACGCCAGGCACGCTCCTTGATGTCACCATCGCCGGCCATGACGGCCGGCGGCTGCTCGCCGCATGAACGCCGACACGCCGCGCGCCGGATTCCTTAAGCGGCTCGCGGGCGGCCTCGCCCGCACCGCGTCCAAGCTCGGCGACGGGCTCGCGAATCTTTCCAAGCAGCCGCTCGATACGGCAAGCTTGCAACAGCTCGAAGATCTCCTGATCGAAGCCGATCTCGGCGTCGATACGGCGAGCAAGGTCGCAGCCTCCATGAAGAAGCACCGGAGCGACCGCGCACTCGGCAACGAGGAAATCCGCGCGCTGGTTGCCGGCGAGATCGAAAAGGTGCTGCGGCCGGTGGAACAACCCTTCACGATCGATCCGGCCAAGAAGCCTTTCGTCGTGCTGGTCGCCGGCGTGAACGGCTCGGGCAAAACAACGACGATCGGCAAGCTCGCCGCTCGCCTGAACCACGAAGGCAAATTCGTGATGTTGGCCGCCGCCGACACCTTCCGCGCCGCCGCCATCGAACAACTCCAATTGTGGGGCAAGCGCGCCGGCGCCGAGGTGGTCGCGCGCGAACAGGGCGCCGATCCCGCCGGCGTCGCCTTCGAGGCGCTGGAACGCGCGAAATCCGAAGGCGCTGACGTCTTGCTCGTCGATACCGCCGGGCGGCTGCAGAACAAGCAGGAGCTGATGGCCGAGCTCGAGAAGATCGTCCGCGTCCTGAAGAAGCAGGACGAAAGCGCGCCGCACGCGACGCTTCTGGTGTTAGATGCCACCGTCGGCCAGAACGCACTCTCGCAGGTCGAAACCTTCCGCGAGGTCGCCGGCATCACCGGGCTCGTGATCGCCAAGCTCGACGGCACCGCCAAGGGCGGCATCCTGGTGGCTTTGGCCGGCAAATTCGGCTTGCCGGTGCACTTCGTCGGTGTCGGCGAGGCGATCGAGGATCTGACCCCGTTCGACGCCAAGGCCTTCGCTCACGGGATCGTGGGAATCGAAGGCAGAAGCCGGACTTGATCCGGCGTCTTTTCGGGAGCATCTCCACGTCATGAGCCAGAAAACCGCGAGCCCCAGCCAGGAAGAGCTGCACCCCGGGCTCAAGATCGCCCTCGATCTCGGGCCGCTGCTGCTGTTTTTCTTCGTCAACGCCAAGTGGGGCATTTTCGCCGCCACCGGCACCTTCATGGCGGCGACGCTGTTCTCGCTTGGCTTCACCTACGCGCTAATCCGCAAAATTCCGATGATGCCGCTGGTCTCCGCCGGCGTCGTGCTGGTGTTCGGCGGGCTCACGATCTGGCTGCAGGACGAGACCTTCATCAAGATCAAGCCGACCATCATCTACGCACTGTTCGCGGCCGTGCTGTTCGGTGGGCTCTTCGTTGGCCGCCCGCTGCTCTCCCTGGTGCTCGGCAGCGTGTTTCAATTGAAGGACGATGGCTGGCGCAAGCTCACGTTCCGCTGGGCGATCTTCTTCGTCGTGATGGCCGTGGTGAACGAATTCGTCTGGCGCACCTACTCGACCGATACCTGGGTCGCGTTCAAGACCTTCGGCTTCCTGCCGCTCACCGTTGCGTTTGCTTTGGCGCAGACGCCGCTCTTGATGCGCTACGCGATCGAGGAAAAGAGCGGCGGCTGACGCTCAACCAGCGAGCGCCTTTTCGATTGCAGGCTGCAGCAGCGTTCTCAACGATTGCTCGTCGATCGGTCCGACGTGCTTGTAGACAATCCGCCCATCGCGGCCGATCAGGAACGTCTCCGGCACGCCATAGACGCCCCACTCGATCGCCGCGCGCCCTGCCTCATCGACGCCGATCGCCGAAAATGGATTGCCGTAGCGCGCGAGAAAGCTCCGCGCATTGTCGGGCGCGTCCTTGTAATTGATCCCGACCAGGCGGATGCGCAGATCGGCGGCGAGCCGCACCAGCAACGGATGTTCGTCGCGGCACGGTACGCACCAGGAAGCCCAGACATTGACCAGCGTAACGCGGCCCTGAAATTCCGCATGCGTAAACGCCGGCACGCTAGCGCCCGGAAGCGGCGGCAACGCCAATGCCGGCGCGGGTTTGCCGATCAGCGCCGAGGGCAGCAGCGACGGATCGCCGGCGCCGAGCCGGAAAAATAGCAGCGCCGCCAGCGCCAGAAAAGCCGCTAGCGGAACGAGAACAACGAGTCGCCGCCGGAGCATTTCAGCGCACGGCCCGGCGCGTGATGCCGCGCGCTTCGAGCTCGGCGAGCGCGCGCTTCTGTTTGCGAAAATCGATCACGACCCAGGCCACCAACAGCCCGACGACGATGGCCGCCGCGCCATAGGCCGCGATGATGAAGCCCGCATTCGCTCCCAACTCAGCCTCCCTTGACCGCCGCGAGCAACGTCAGCGTCTGCACGCGCCGGCGCAGGATTTCATTGCGCATGGCGGCGAGCAGCAGCGCGACAAAAAGTGCAGCGAAACCGGTTGCCGATACCAGCAGCGGCGTGAGGATATCGGGATGGATCGTGGGTCCGTCGAGGCGGAACACTGAAGCCGGCTGGTGCAGCGTATTCCACCAGTCGACCGAGAATTTCACGATCGGCACATTGATGAAGCCAACCAGCGTGAGAATCGCGGCGGCCCGTCCGGCCCGCAGCGGATCGTCCGTGGCCCACCACAGCGCCAGCACCCCGAGATAAAGGAGAAAAAGCACCAGCACCGAAGTCAGCCGCGCGTCCCATACCCAATAGGCACCCCAGCTGGGCCGGCCCCAGAGCATGCCGGTAAGCAAGCACATCAGGCAGAACGCAGCACCGATCGGAGCTGCGGCTTTGCCCGCCACATCGGCCAGCGGATGACGCCACACCAGCGTGCCGAGCGCCGTGATCGCCATCAGCGTGTAGATGCCGAGCGCGAGCCACGCGGAAGGCACGTGGATGTACATGATCCGCGCGGCATTGCCTTGCAGCGAGTCGGCCGGCGCCCGGAAGCCGAGATAGAGCCCAAGCGCGATGAGAATGGCGGCAATCATGGCGAAGGCCGGCACCCCCACGCGTGCGAGCTGCATGAAGCGGTGCGGATTGGCGAGATCGGTGAGCGGCATGGCCGTGTTCTAGTCCCCGTGTTGCTTCGCTTCAATCGCGCGCATGCCGCAGCGCTGCCGCGGCAGCGATCGGCCCAAGCACCAAAAAGAAGAGCGAGAGCGCCAGCAGCAGCCGGAACGGCGCGCTGAACAGCTCTCCCCGCGACGCAGCCTCGGTCGCAGCCACGCCGAAAATCAGAACCGGAATGGCGAGCGGCAGTACGAGCACCGCCACCAGCATGCCCGCGCGCGGCAGCATTACCGATAGCGAAGCCCCCACCAGTCCGAGGAAAGTCAGCGCCGGCGTGCCGACCAGGAGCGTCAGCGCCACCGCGCCGAGCGCCGCCGGCTCGAGGCCCAGCAGGAGTCCGAGCAAGGGCGCTGCGATAACCAGCGGCAGTCCGGTGGCGCACCAATGCGCTGTCGCCTTGGCCGCGGCGATGAGCGTGAGCGGCATTGGCGCCATGAGCAGTAGATCGAGGCTCCCGTCTTCCTGGTCCACGGCGAAGATACGATCGAGACCGAGCAGCGACGCCAGCAGCGCGCCGATCCACAGCTCCGCCGCGCCGACGCGGGCCAAGAGCTTTATGTCGGGTCCGATCGCGAAGGGCGTGATCACCACGACCGCGAGAAAGAACATGACGCCGATACCGGCACCGCCCCCTGCCCGTAGCGCGAGCTTGAGATCGCGCGCGAAAATCGCATGCAGCGCTTCTCTCACGCGTCGCCCCCGAGCCGAATCTCGCGCGCACCGGAAATCTCCGGCACACCGTGCGCCGCGACCACCACGATGCCGCCTGCGGAAATGTGCTCCGCGATCATGCGCGAAAGAGTTTTTTGCCCATCCGCGTCGAGTCCCGATGCAGGCTCGTCCAAGAGCCAAAGCCGCCGCTTGGCCACCAAGAGCCGTGCTAGCGCGAGCCGGCGCCACTGCCCGGCTGAGAGCACGCGCGCCGGAAATTGCGCAAGCGCAGAAAGCCCAAGCACCGAAAGCGCCGCCTCGACCGCGGTCAGTCCTACGCCTCCGGCGGCGCCGAGCACCGCGTGCCAGAATTCGAGATTCTCTTCGACCGTAAGCGCGCCCTTCACCGCGTCCTGGTGGCCGATGAGATGCGCGGCCTCCCCGGCCCCGCCTTGCACCCCTTCCAGGGCAACACGGCCCTCGGCGGGCGCAAGCAACCCGGCGATCAGCCGCAAGAGCGAGGTCTTGCCGGCGCCGTTCGGCCCGGTCACCCGCAGCGCCTCACCGGCCTCGAGCCTGAAAGCCAGACCCTGAAACAGGGTGCGGCCGCCGCGCTGGCAGGCCAGATTCTCCGCGATCAACCGCATCGCCCCTCCGGCCCGACAAGGCCTTGATCCCGTTTAGGTTTGGACCGCCGTTGTATTTGGCACTATAAGGCAGGACCACGCCCGTCGTTCGCCCGGCCCGGTCTCGTCCGGCCCGCCGGGATAGTCCTAAGTGACTGAGAAAGTTCGAGGAATCGTCGCAGTGCCCGCCCTAGACAGCTTCCGTTGCCGCAAACCGCTCAAAGTCGGCAACAAGACCTACCTCTATTACAGCCTGAAAGCCGCCGAGCAGAACGGGCTCGACGGCATCTCGCAGCTCCCCATCTCCATGCGGGTGCTGCTGGAGAACCTGTTGCGCCACGAGGATGGCCGCTCCGTTACCAAGCAAGACATCCGCGCGGTCGCCGACTGGGCCAAGAAGCGCCGCAGCGACCGCGAAATCGCCTTCCGCCCGGCCCGCGTGCTGATGCAGGACTTCACCGGCGTCCCGGCGGTGGTCGATCTTGCCGCCATGCGCGACGCGATGAAGTCGCTCGGCGGCGATCCGAACAAGATCAATCCCCTGGTGCCGGTCGATCTGGTGATCGATCATTCGGTGATCGTCGACTATTTCGGCAACGCCGCGGCGCTGCGCCACAACGTCGATCGCGAATACCAGCGCAACGGCGAGCGCTATCGCTTTCTCAAATGGGGCCAGGAGGCGTTCGATAATTTCCGCGTCGTCCCGCCCGGCACCGGCATCTGCCATCAGGTCAATCTCGAATATCTCTCCCACGTGGTCTGGACCCGCAGCGAGGAGATCGTCGGCAAGGACAAGAAAAAAGAGCAGGTCGAGATCGCCTATCCCGATACGTTGGTCGGCACCGACAGCCACACCACCATGGTGAACGGGCTTGCGGTGCTCGGCTGGGGCGTCGGCGGCATCGAGGCGGAAGCCGCGATGCTCGGGCAACCGATCTCCATGCTGGTGCCCGAAGTGGTCGGCTTCCAGTTCACCGGCAAGCTCAATGAAGGCGTCACCGCCACCGATCTCGTGCTCACGGTGACCGAGATGCTGCGCCACAAGGGCGTGGTCGGGAAATTCGTCGAGTTCTACGGCCCCGGTCTCGGCACGCTCTCGCTCGAGGACCGCGCCACCATCGGCAATATGGCGCCCGAATATGGCGCCACCTGCGGCTACTTCCCGGTCGACGACGAGACGATTCGCTATCTCACCGACACCGGCCGCCCCAAGGAGAGGATCGCGCTGGTGGCGGCCTATGCGAAGGCGCAGGGCATTTTCCGCACCAAGACGACGCCCGATCCGGCCTTCAGCGACACGCTGTCGCTCGATCTCGGCACCGTCGTGCCGTCGTTGGCCGGTCCCAAGCGGCCGCAGGACCGGGTCGCGCTCACCGACGTGCGGCAGGGCTTCAGCGACGCGCTCGACCGCGAGTTCAGGAAGGGCGCCGAATTGCTCAAGCGCTTCAAGGTGCCGGGCAAGCGCTTCGAGATCGGCCACGGCGACGCGGTGATCGCGGCCATCACCTCTTGCACCAACACCTCGAACCCGAGCGTGATGATCGGCGCCGGCCTCCTGGCCCGCAAGGCCGTGAAGAAAGGCATGAAGGTCGCGCCCTGGGTCAAGACTTCGCTGGCGCCCGGCAGCCAGGTGGTCGGCGAGTATCTCGCCAAGTCCGGCTTGCAGAAGGATCTCGACAAGCTCGGCTTCAATCTCGTGGGCTACGGCTGCACCACCTGCATCGGCAATTCGGGCCCGCTGTCCGATCCGATCTCCAAATCGATCAACGAGAACGACATCGTCGCCGCCGCCGTGCTTTCCGGCAACCGCAACTTCGAGGGCCGGGTCAACGCCGACGTGCGCGCGAACTATCTGGCCTCGCCGCCGCTCGTCGTCGCCTATGCGCTGGCGGGCTCGATGCAGATCGACTTGACCCGCGACCCGATCGGCCGCGGCAGGAACGGGCGGAACGTGTACCTCAAGGATATCTGGCCCAAATCGAAGGAGATCGCCTCCTTCATGCGCCGCTCGATCTCCAAGCGGCTGTTTCAGAAAAAATACGCCGACGTATTCAAGGGCGACAAGCGTTGGCGAGGCATCAAGATCACCAAGAGCGATACCTATGCTTGGGATCCGAAATCGACCTATGTGCAGAACCCGCCCTATTTCACCCGCATGCCGAAGAAGCCGGAGCCGGTGACCGACATCGTCAACGCGCGCGTGCTCGGGCTGTTCCTGGATTCCATCACTACCGACCACATTTCGCCCGCCGGCTCGATCAAGGCCTCGTCGCCGGCCGGCAAGTACCTGGTCGATAAGGGCGTCAA
>JAYUHJ010000265.1:0-1760 GCA_043767065.1 Hyphomicrobiales bacterium
CGCGGTCAGAAACGACGCCCAAGGCCTCGACGATGTGCGCGAGGCGGTCGACGCGGTTTCCCGCAAGCTCGGCCGCCGGCTCAAGTTCCTGGTCGGCAAACCCGGCCTCGACGGCCATTCGAACGGCGCCGAGCAGATCGCCGCTCGCGCCCGCGATGCCGGCATGGACGTGGTCTATGAGGGTATCCGCCTGACGCCGGAAGAGATCGTCAGCGCCGCGCGCGACCAGCGCGCCCACGTGGTCGGGCTCTCGATCCTGTCGGGCAGCCATGTGCCGCTGGTGCGCGAGGTGATGGAGCGCATGCGCGGAGAGGGGCTCGCAGTGCCGGTCGTGGTCGGCGGCATCATCCCGCCCGAGGACGAGAGCCTCCTGCTGCAGGCCGGGGTCGCTGCCGTGTACACGCCGAAGAATTTCGAGCTGAACCGCATCCTTGCCGACGTGGTGAAGATCGTGGCACAGGCAAACAGCAACAACGCCTGAGTCGCACCCTCCTTGAACCAAATCCTCCGCATCGCCGAGATTGTAGTGCCGGTCTTCGCCGTGATCGGGCTCGGCTATTTCTTCGCCTGGACCCGCGTGTTCTCCGAGCGCGCCGCCGACGGGCTCGCCGACTACGTCTTCGTGGTCGCGATCCCGCTGATGATCATTCGTGCCTTCATCGAGGCGAAACTGCCGGAGGCCTCGCCCTGGGGCTACTGGATCGCCTATTTCCTCGGCGTCGCCGTGGTCTGGGCGGTGGGCCAGGCCATCGCGGCGTACGTCTTCCATCGCCGCCTGCGCGAGGCGGTGATCCACGGCTTCGCCTCGAGCCAGTCGAACGTCGTGCTGCTCGGCATCCCGCTGGTACTTGCCGCCTATGGCGAGGAGGGCGCGGTGCCGCTGTTTCTGCTGATCGCCGTGCACCTGCCGCTGATGATGGTGGCGGCGACCGTGATGATCGAAGGCGGCGAGGCGGGACTTTCGGTGCCGGCGCTCAAGCGCTTCGCCTGGAACATGGCGACCAACCCGATCCTGCTCGCGTTTTTCCTCGGCATTGCCGCGCGCACCGCGGACGTGAGCCTCGGCGGCGTGCCGAAGACGGTGATCGACATGATCGCGGCCTCGGCCGTGCCCTGTGCGCTGTTCGCGCTGGGGCTGGCGTTGCGCCGCTATGGAATTGCCGGCGATCTCACGCTCTCGGTCGTGCTCGCGACGCTCAAGCTGATGCTGCTTCCGCTCATCGTGTGGTTGCTGGTCCGCTACGTCTTCCAGCTCGCGCCGGTCTATGCCGGCGTCGCAGTCATTTTTGCCGCCATGCCGTGCGGGGTGAATTCCTATCTATTGGCGGAACGTTACAAATCGGGTGTCGCAGCCACGGCTAGCGCGGTGTCGATTTCGTCCGCGGCCTCGCTGTTTACTGCAGCCTTCTGGCTCTGGGTGCTCGGGATCGGGCTGAACTAGAGCCCGACCGCGCGGCGGATGTCGGCGGGCGTACAGCCGGAGGCACGCAGGTCGCGCAGCGTCGTGGACTTGTCGCGCTTGGCGAGCTTCCTTCCTTCACTGTCGAGCACGAGCCGGTGATGGTGATAGACCGGCGCTCGCAGGCCGAGGATCTCCTGCAATAAGCGGTGTACGGAGGTAGCCTCGTAAAGATCGCGCCCGCGCACTACGTGCGTTACACCCTGCAGAGCATCGTCGAGCACGACGGAGAGATGATAGCTCGCCGGCGTCTCCTTGCGCCCGAGGATCACGTCGCCCCAGCGCTCCGGCGTCGCCGCGA
>JAYUHJ010000266.1:0-10117 GCA_043767065.1 Hyphomicrobiales bacterium
CATGCTCAGCGTGTTGGACATCGCGAACAGCACGATGATGAGCATGATGAGGCCGAGCATGCCGAAAATCCGATCGTACAACGCCTTCACGGACCGGTAGAACACCGCGAGGTCGAGCCAGGTGCGCCGCTCGAGTTGCGGCAGCTCAACGCCGAGACGTGCGGCGAACGCGTCGGTGTCGCCGGTTTCCTTGAGGTATACCGAGAGCGTGCTGACCTTGTCGGTGAGCAGCAGCTTTTGCACCGCGGCCACATCGGCGAGCACCAGGCGCTTGTCGATATCGGGCACGCCGACGCTGATGATGCCGCGCACGATCACGTCCACCGCGTTCAGATTGCCCTCGGTGGTGGTGGCGAGCAAGGTGAGCGAGGAACCGACCTTCGCCTTCATGATCTTCGCCAGCTCCTTGCCGATCGCTATTTCAGGCACATCGGCGCCGGCGGCGAAAGGCTCGCCTGCGACGAAGCCCGTCTGCACGCCGCGCACCCGGAAGTCGATTTCCGGCACCACGCCGCTGCCGATGAACACGGTGGATTTGTCGCCGTTGGAAATGAGGCCGGAGAACTGCACCCGTGGCAGCGCGGCGCGCACGCCGGGCAGCGTGCGCAGCCGTTCGGCGAGGGCCGCGGCCCCGGCGAGGCCGTGCTGCATGGGAACGTCCTCGTCGCCGTCGAAGAAGTTGCGCTCGGCGAGGACCACATGCCCGGTGTCGCGGGCGGAGACCTCGCGCAACGAATCGTAAGTAAACAGCGCGAAGCCGCCGCCGACCAGCGCGGCGGCGGTGCCGACCGCGGTGATGGTGAGGGCCATCAGCGAACGCCGGCGGTTACGCAGCACGTTCTTGCACGCGAAGATCAGCCATTTCATTGCATTGCTCCGCTCATTTCCCCGTCTATCAGCCGCACCACGCGGTCGCAGCGGCTGGTCATGCGCTCGTCGTGCGTGGCCACGATCACCGCCGCGCGATGCTCGTGCGCGAGTTCGCGCAGCAGATCGACGATCTGCGCCGCGGTCGCCGAATCCAGGTTGCCGGTCGGTTCGTCGGCGATCACCAGCGCGGGGGACTTGACCAGCGCGCGCGCGATGGCCACGCGTTGCCGCTGGCCGCCCGAAAGCGCGTCCGGCAGCCGGTTCTCGAAGCCCGCCAGACCGACGCGGGCGAGGATCGCCGTTACGCGCGCGCGCCGTTCCGCCGCCGGCGTGCCGAGCAGGAGCAGCGGGTACTCCACGTTGTCGAACACCGTCATCACCGGCACCAGGTTGAAGCCCTGGAACACGAAGCCCACCCTCTCCCGTCGCAACCTGGTGAGTTCAGTTTCCGTGCTGCCATTTGTTTTCACGTGGCCGAGCGCGCGCTCGCCCTCATCGGGCGTATCGACCAGCCCGCAGAGGTTGAGCAACGTGCTCTTGCCGCTGCCCGAGGGGCCGGTCAGCGCGACCAGCTCGCCCGCGTTCACCTCGATGCTGACGCCGCGCAGGGCCGGTACGCTCGTGTCGCCGCTGCGGTAGCTCTTCGTCACGCCAGCGAGACGCACCGCTGGCGCGGAAGACTCGGCGGGCGTCATTGGCCGGCCCTGGCTGCTTCCGCCGCCGTCTTCTGCACCGAACTGCGAAACGGTTCCGGAGCGGTGGCGAGGGCCGGATGCCGCAGCAGTTCGTCGAGCAGCTTCTTGCCCGCGGCGCGGCGATGGAAGACTCCGTCGGGCAGGCTGATGAACGTGCTGGCGGCGACGAAGCGGGTCTCCAGGCCCACCGCAATACCGCGCATCAACTGGCGCTCGTGCTCGGGCTTGAGCGCCGCGAGCGCCTGGTCGATGTGATCGAGCCCCTGCTCGGAATACTTCATCTTATTCCAGGGCATCCATGCCTCGCGCGCTTTCAGGCTGATCGCGCTGCCGAGATAGGCGGCATAGAGGGGCTGCGCGGGTTCGGCACGCGCGAGCGTTTCGAAGGCGGCGATCGCCGGCTCGATCTGACCGGCCTGGCCGTCGCGGGCTTGCAGGAAGGTTTTCGCCGCGTTGACGAAGGGCGCTTCGGCGGCGGCAGGCGACTGAGCGGCCGCGCTGCCGAACGCGAGCATGAGGGTGATGACAAGAGCGGTGGTTTTCATGGTTTTCGCCCCGCTCATCCGAGCTTGCGCATTTCGGCTGCCACCAGGCGGCGCGAGAGGCTGCCGCCGGAGGCGAATCCGTACACCACCAGGCCATGGATCGCGAGGCCGAGGCCCCAGCCGCCGAGCGGCCAGAACGACCAGGCGTACTGCGGCGCGACCTGCCGGTCGAGCGCGTACAGCAGTGCGTTGACGAGCACGAACACGGTGGCGTGGATGATGAAGCCCATCTTGGCGCCGGCGCGGCGGCGGGCGAGGCGTTCCATTTCGTTGCGATCCATGGGGTTGTTCCTTTGGTTCGGTTGGCGGGTCACGAGTGCAGTTTCCGGAAGGCCCGGGGGCCGGACGAGCGGTTTGCGACGAATCGCCGCATTCGGGGGGCAAAACACGGCCGGCGGGAGCGAACGGGCGCGCCTGCGCGGCGTCGAGCGCACAATAGGCCCGCCATGGGCCTTGCGAAACGGGGTACTGCCATCCACACCTATGCTGCGTGCCTGTTGTGCGCCTTGGCGTGCGCGGCAGGAGAGGCTTTGTCCGGCGACGAGCGCCTTGGACCGGGAACGCATGCGCTCACGTTGCGCGTGAGCGGCCATGAACGCAGCTACATCGTGCATGTACCGCGGCGCTACGATTCCCGGGCCGCGGTCCCCCTGGTGGTGATGCTGCATGGCGGCGGGGGCACCGCCCGCGGCGCGATGTGGGAAACCGGTTGGGCCGAGAAGGCCGAGCGGGAGGGGTTCCTGGCCGCGTTTCCGGATGCGCTGGCGCGCGACCCGGCGCGGCCAAGCAGCTTCGCCGCCAACCCGCAGCTCTGGAACGACGGCTCGGGGCGGTTCTATCCGGGCCAGGAGGCGGTGGACGATGTCGGTTTCATCGGTGCGATGCTCGACGATCTTTCGGCGCGCTTCGCCGTCGACGCGCGGCGCGTCTTCGTCACCGGCTTCTCCAACGGCGCTTCGATGAGCTTTCGCGTTGGCGCGGAGCTCGCGCACCGCATCGCGGCAATCGCTCCCGTCGCGGGGGCGTTGTGGATCGAGCCGGGCGCGTTGAAGCCGCCCGTTTCGATGTGCTACCTCACCGGCAGCGCCGATCCGCTCAACTTGATCGAGGGCGGTGTGCCCAGGCTCGCGAGCGGCGCGAGCGACCGGGTTCGCGCGAAGCCCAAGCCGCCGGTGCGAGAGTCAGTCGCGAAGTGGGTGAAGGCGCTCGGCTGCCCCGCGAGTCCGGCGAGCGAGTCCAGCGCGAACGGCGTCATCACGCGAACCTACTGCGCCGGCGTGCACGGCGCGAGCGCCGACGTGCACGGCGCTCGCGCCGACGTGATCTACATCGTGGTCGAGGGCCTCGGACACACCTGGGCCGGAGGCAGGAGCCTGTTGCCGGAGCGCATGGTGGGAAAGACCTCGGACAGGATCAGAGCGACCGACGTGATCTGGGAATTCTTCCAGAGGCACGGCAGAGTCCGCGTCCAACCATAGTCCGGCTCAGGCGAGCACCGTGCGATCGCGGCCCGCGCGCTTGGCTTCGTAGAGCACCTTGTCGGCGCGATCCACAACCTGGTCGATCGTCTCGCTTGGGCGAAAGGCCGCGACGCCGGTGGACACGGTCAAGACAAGGTCGGGCGCGATCGTTCCCCAGTCCTTGCGGGCCACCGCGGTGCGAATGCACTCCGCTTCGGATCGCGGGTTCTACAGCCGCACGCTCTGCGTGACCCCGGATAAACTTTTCCAGCACTGCGGCACCAAGCGAGTACGTCCGGCGGGCAGATGAGTTGACCGGCCGATTCGCTGCGCTAATTTATGCGAGAACTTGCATGGGTATGCGTAATCCAGCATACTCCGCCCGATGAAGGAGGTCATCTGGATGGGCAGCAGCAAGGCGGATTTGAAGACCTTCCCCGCTGCCGTCATGGACGACATGGGGCATCAGTTGTTTCTGGTTTCAGAAGAAAACGCAGCAGACCGCGCAACACGATATCGAGTTGGCCCGGAAGCGATTGAAAGACGTGTCGAGGTGAAAGTCATGGCGAAAAAGAAAGTGCGCAGTGTGTTTTACGACCTCTACCCGGAGGATCAGGCGGCAGAAATGGAAATGCGGTCCTTGTTGCTCCTTGGGCTGGAACGATGGTTCGCGGATTCCGGCATGACGCAGACCGAAGCCGCCAAAGTGCTCGGCATCACGCAAGCGCGGGTGTCGGACCTGAAGCGCGGCAAGATCAGTCAATTCAGCCTTGATCTGCTGGTGCGCCTGGCGGCGCGCGCGGGGCTGCATCCGAAATTGAAGTTAGCAGCCTGAACGCTACGATCAGATAGGAAGACTCATTCACCCGCTACGCGCTCGCGATACCCACGCCGGGACTGTGTAGCGGCCACGGGGCATTTGATGAAACGCCACGCGGGCAATCTCGGATCGATTCCCCGTCGCCGGATAATTGCCGGTCATCCTGCCACCCGGTCGATGATCGCCGCGCCGCCAGTGGCGAGGAACTGCTTGAACGCGGCGGCGATCGGCGACAATTTTTTCGCCCGAAGGTGGATGACGAACCAGTCGCGCATCACCGGCAGCCCCGCGACATCGAGCGCCGCGAGCTTGCCCGCCCGCAGCTCGAGGCCTACCGTGTGTTTCGAAATGAAGCTGATGCCCATGCCGGCGCTCACCGCCTGCTTGATGGTTTCGTTGCTGCTCATCTCCATGCTCGCCTGATACGCGAGCTGCGCCTGCGGCCGCTTTGCTCGCGGTTCAGCATGGAGCGAAAATACTGCGCGTGCACGATGTGTCAGGAACAGGCAGGCGTCCTCCGGCACGCACTGTGTGCTCTGGTGCCCACAAGCCGGGCATGCGACTACTCTATCGAGAACCGGCAGTACAAACTTTCAAGCGACCTGGTATCCCAGCTCCGCAAGCTCGGCGCGCACCCGGTCCGTCGTCACCTGAGCCGGATCGATGGTGATCAGCACACGCTGCGTCTCGGCGCTCGCCTCCACTCTCTCCACGCCGCGCAGCCGCCGAAGTCCGTCGCCGATCCGCGACTCGCAGCGGGAGCAGTTGATCTTCCGTTCTCCGATGACCTCGAATTGAACCAAATTTTCCATGTTGTGCCTCATTCCACAGGGGGTCGCACCAGCCTAAAGCTTGGAGCAAGTCCAAGGTCAAGGCAGCGCGCGAATGGTCGGGCTTGACTTTGGAGCAGGTCCAACCTTTTATGCTTACACCTCCAATAAGGAGGTAGCAGGCGATGAAGAGATCTGTCATTCAAGTGATGCTTTCGACGGCGGGATTCATGTTGCTGGCGCACGCGCCGGCAGGTTATCCGCAGGAGAAGATCGAAGGCAAGGTGATCGGCTCCAAGCTGACGCATTGCGACATGAACGTGAAGATCGGAGGCTGCGCGGGCACGCTCAAGATGGAGCGCAAGGTGGGCGACAAGTCCGAGGAGCTGACCATCAACGTTCCGCTCGGCACGCCTATCAAGCGCGGAACGGAAACCGTCTACCTGCCGGCGTTGCGCGGAAAGACCGTC
Organism: Hyphomicrobiales bacterium; assembly: GCA_043767065.1. Lineage (GTDB taxonomy): Bacteria > Pseudomonadota > Alphaproteobacteria > Rhizobiales > Xanthobacteraceae > JAHFPN01. The sequence goes on from JAYUHJ010000266.1 coordinate 5,631, forward strand.
GTCGTCACGCAGGTGACCGAGAAGAACGAGCGCGTCGCGAAAGCGATCGAACAGCTCAAGTAATCTGCCTGAGCGAGCCGGTGTGACGGGAAACCCGCTTCTCGATCTCGCCGTTCTGCCGATCGCGTTCGGCCTGTTCGGTTTCATCGAGCCGTGCTCGATCGGATCGACGCTCATTTTCTTGAAGGTGATGGAAGGCAAGAGCGCCGCGGAGAGATTCGCGCAGGTTTCCGCCTTCGCGCTGGGCCGAGCCGTTTTCATCGGCGTGCTGGGAGCCGTCGCTGCGCTGGTCGGCAGCGCCTTCTTCGGTTTTCAGAAAGCCGCCTGGATCGTGCTCGGGGTACTGTATGTGGCGCTCGGGGTCGCGTACCTGAGCGGCAGGATCGGCTGGGTGACGCGTTCCTTCGGCCCGAGCCTTGCGCGATTCTCCAGCGTGCGCGGCTCGGCGGTCCTAGGGATTGTCTTCGGGCTGAACATTCCAGCCTGCGCCACGCCGCTTCTGATTGCGCTCCTCGGCGCGAGCGCGGCAAGCGGCACGCGCGGAGGCACGGTGGCCGAGGGCTTTGTCGCTCTCGCGCTTTTCGGATTCGCCTTGTCGCTTCCGCTCGTCGCAGCCGTCCTGTTTGCTCCCGTGCGCCGGGCGCTCGACTGGGTGGCGGCGCTGTCGCGGCGCCTGCCGCTGTGGACGGGACTCCTGCTCGTGGCACTTGGCGCCTGGTCGGTCTGGTTTGGAGTGTTCGCGAAAATCGCTTGACCTTGGGGTTTGCTTCAAGGTGCAGACTGGCGCTCGTACGGTAATCACGGATTAGGAGCTGCAAATGAAAGACTCGACGTTCAAGATTGACGGAATGCAGTGCAGCGGCTGCGCCGGAACGATTCAGGCGCTGTTGCAGAGCAGCGCGGGAGTCCGCAAGGCCTCGGCCGAGTTTGATACCCGAGAGGCACGGGTTCTCTACGACCCGGCGGCCGTTTCTGAAGACCAGCTTGCTGCAGCAATCGAGAAAGCGGGTTACCGCGTCACAAATAGGAGCACTACATCATGACTGCCGCAACCATCGAGTCGGTTCCGCGCCTATGGAGCGAGGAACTCGCCAATCGACCCGATCGAACCCGCATCCGGGCCCGCATCGGTGGTTTGCACTGCTCGCTGTGCACGGGAACCATCGAAAAGGCGCTCGGAAAGCAGCCCGGCGTCGACAAAGTCGCCGTGAGCCTGACGCACGAGCAGGCGCTCATCGAATACGATCCCAAGGTCGCGCGTCCCGAAGATCTGCTCCAGACGCTGCGCGACATCGGCTATTCGGTCTCCGACCCGCGCAAGCTGCGGCCTTTTGAAGAGGAAGAGCGCGACCTCGTCCGGGAAGGCCGGCGTTTCCTGACCGCGACCGCCTTCAGTCTCATCGCCGTCGCGCTCATTGCGCACCCCACGGGAATCGGGGCGCTTGCGTTGCACGGCGTCGTCATCGCGAGCTTGCTTGCGTTCGTATTCCTCGTGCTCCGCGCGCGCGGCCTTGGCGCGGCCGTGGGCGGGACGCTCGTCCTCGCGGCTGTTGCGCTCGCCTTCATGCCGCTGAAAAATCAGCTCTGGTTTCCCACCGCCGTACCTTGGATCGTCGCTGCGCTAGCGGTGATTCTCGTGTTTGGCGTGGCGGGTCACATACTGCGCATGGCCTATCAGGCGCTGCGCCGCGGCATTCTGAACCAGCACGTGCTGCTGGAGATCGGCGCATTCGCCGGCATCGTAGGGGGAATTTTCGGGTTCATTCTTGACCGGCCCGGCTACCCGACGGCGGCGTTCTTCGCCGTCAGCGTCATGGTAACGACCTACCACGTCTTCTCGGAGTGGCTGTCGCTGATCGTCAAGACGCGCAGCTCCCAGGCGGTCAAGCGGCTTCTTGACCTGCAGCCGGAAACCGCGCGTGTCGTGCGTGGCGGCGAGGAGCTCGAACTGCCCATCGAACAGGTTTCGGTCAACGATTTGGTCCGCATCCGTCCGGGTGAGCGGATTCCCGTCGACGGCCACGTGGCGAGCGGTCATTCCGCCGTCGACCAGTCGCTCGTCACCGGCGAGCCGATTCCGGTGGACAAGGCCGAAGGCGGCACCGTGATCGGCGGATCGATCAACGGGATGGGCACTCTGCTGATCCGTGTGACCGCGGTCGGCGAAGGCAGCTTCCTGAGCAAGATCATCCGCGAGGTCGAGGATGCGCGCGCGCTGAAGCCCGGTCTTCTGCACCTGGTCGATCGGGTCCTGCGCGTCTATACGCCAACGGTGCTGATCGTTGCTGTGCTCGCGTTCGTCGGCTGGCTTGCCGGCTCGTGGTTCGTCGCCGGCGCGATCGACCTCGAGCGAGCGGTGTTCGCGGGACTGAGCGTGCTGGTCATGGGCTATCCGTGTGCCGTCGGCATTTCCGCACCGCTCTCCATCGTACGCGGCGCGGGCGAAGCGGCCGAGCACGGAATCCTGATGCGCACTGGTGAGGCGTTCCAAGGCTACCGCCTGGTGAAGACCGTCGTTCTGGACAAGACGGGCACCCTGACCGAAGGGCGCCCGGCCGTCCGAGAGATTGAAGTGCTCGAAGGCAGCGAGAAGGAGCTTCTCGAAGTCGCCGCCGCCGCGGAGATCTCCTCTGAGCATCCGCTCGCGCAGGCCATCGTCGATGCCGCTTTCGAGCGTGGTGCGGTACCGCCGGAGGTGAGTTCCTTCGAAGCGATTGCCGGAAAAGGCGTGGTCGCGCAAACGCAAAAGGGCGAAGTGCTCGTCGGCAGCCCGGGCTTTCTCACAAGTCGGGGCGTCGACCTGTCGCGCCTTGCGGAGCGCGTCGATCGCCTGGAGGCGGCGGGGCGTACCGTTATTGCTGTCGGCCGCGGCGGGCGGGCCTTGGGAGCGATTGCCCTCGGCGATCCGCTTCGCGCGGATGCCGCGGCCGCGGTCGCGGCCTTGCACAAGGCGGGCCTCCGTACGGTGCTTCTCACCGGCGACAATGAGCGCGCGGCGCGGCGGATCGCCAGGGAAGCAGGCATCGACGAGGTTCACGCCGGCGTGCTGCCGGACGGCAAGGCCGAGATCATTCGCCGCCTGCAAAAAAGCGCTCGGGTCGCGATGGTCGGCGACGGCATCAACGACGCGCCGTCGCTCATGCAGGCGGATGTCGGCATAGCGATGGGCGGAGGCACCGACATCGCCATCGAGTCGGCGGACATCATCATCCTATCCAATCGCCTGGCTGCGCTGCCGATCGCCCGCGAGATCAGCCGCCGCAGCTATCGCAAGATGCTGCAGAACATCACGCTGGCGTTTCTCTTTAACGGCGTCGGCATCCCCGCGGCAGCGACCGGGCTCGTCGATCCCGTATGGGCGATGGCCGCCATGGCGGTGAGCGTGACGGCGATTTTCTTCAACTCGCTCTGGGGCCGGCCGAGACTGTTCATCGACGCCATCCTCAGCGTCGGGCGCCCGGTCGGACCCGCGGCGGCATGAGCGCGATCGGTCGCGGATTCACCAACCCGTTCCGGAACAAGGCGCGAGCGGTCGTGGTGATCGCTCTGCTCTCGCTCGTCACCGGTTTTCTCGCGCTGATGGTGCAGGCGACACTGGCCAGCCGCCAGCAGATCGCGGGCATGGAGGCAAGGGTGCGTACGCTCATCGAGTTGCGCGAAGCGGGCGCCTTCGGCACCGGCGGCTTCGGCGGCGACAAGCCGATCGGACACGACCGCTTTACCACCGACACTTTGCGGACGGCCAAGAGCATCCCGAGCGCGCGAAATCTCGCCCGGGTCGACGAATATGTCTACACGCCGCAGGTCGATCCGTCGAAGAAGAGCGCCTACGCGATGGTGATCGGTTTGCACCCCGGCGCCGCGCTGCGGGCCATCGGAGAAGTGGACTACGAGAACGCCCGCATCCTCGCCGGACGCACCGTGCAGGCGGGCGATGCGGACGCGGACGTTGCCATCGCCGGCCGCCTCTACGCAGCGCAGCGCCTGGGCATTTCCGATCCCGCGGACTTCGCGAAGGGGGGAAAGCAGATCGTGCTCAATGGCCGGCCTTTCAAGGTCATCGGCCTCTACACCACGGCCAACGACTTCGGCGACAACCATGTGTTCGTGCCGATCAACGCATTCCGCGCCGCCTTCAACCCCGGCAAGCGGCTCTCGAAGATCTTCGTCACGGTGGATTCGGTTTCCAGCGTCGAGCGGGTAGTCGCGGAGTTGAAAGAGCGCCTGGTGGATGAAGCCGACGTCGTCACTTCTCCCGAGGCCGTCTCGACCGCCCGCACGACCCTCGGAACGCTAGCGGTGTCGAGCGCCTATGCGGCGGTATTGCTGTTCGCGATCGGCGCCGTCGTCACCGTGTTCGTCATGGTGCTCAGCACGCGCGAGCGCATCCGCGAGATCGGCACGCTCAAGGCGCTAGGCGCCTCGAACCGCGAGGTGGCGCTGCAGTTCCTGTCGGAAGCCTTCGGCATGAGCGCTCTCGGCGCGGC